>DAEF01000249.1 GCA_002495225.1 Methanoregulaceae archaeon UBA288
CCTTCTTCGTCTTTTACCCCGGGCTCATCTCCTACCGGATCGTCTATGTCGCCGCAGCGGTTGTTGCCCTCCCGGTCCTCATCCTGATCCTGATGTACCGGGACGGGGATGCAGGACCACTGAAAGTCCTACCGTTTTCCGCGTTCCGCAGCAGTTTTGTTGCGTTCTTCGCGAACCGGAAACTGCGGGCAACGGCATTCGTCGATATGGCGACCTACTTTGCGTTCGGGGCGTTCGAGACGTTCCTCCCGCTCCTCCTGGCTGCCCGGGGGATCGGCGCCTACGAGACGGGCGTCGTCTTCGCCGTCCAGGTCCTGGTCATCGCCGCGGCAAAGCCCCTCTTCGGCCGGCTCGCGGACCGGGCCGACAAGCGGGTGCAGGTCGCGGCCGGCCTCGTCGTGATCGGGGGCTCGGTCGCGGCCGTCCCGTTCGCGTCGTCGTTTGCCGCCTTCCTCGCGGTGAGCGCCCTCTTCGGCCTGGGCATGGCCGTCTCGACGGTGGCCACGAGCGCCTACGTGGCCGACGTCGCGAGCCGGGAGCGGATCGGGGCGTCGATGGGGGCGCTCTCCGCGATCATGGACGTCGGCCACTCGGCCGGGCCCCTGGTCACGGGCGTCGTCATCGCAACCGCGGGGTACGCGTCGGGCTTTTTTGTGAGCCTCCTCCTGGCCCTCGCCGTCCTGGTCGTCTTCGCGGTTTCGGCGGCCGGTTCCGGTCACCGATACGACGCATAGTGCCGTGGCAGCCGTCGCCCGGATGCGACCAGGGGGAGACGCCGAGCCCGCACCGCTGCCGGCATGCCGTTTGTGCGCAATGGTTTTCCTGCTCCGGTATGCCCCTCGCGGGGCCGGGTAGCCGTCGATCCGGTGGGATCGGGATCGCCACCGTTGTCGAAGGGTTGGCGGCCGTCGGAAGCGGTCGCTGGACTGCCATGGTCTTCGGGACCGGGGAGCTCCTGCGCGGAGTTCCCCTTTCTTTTCACCCCAACGAACGCTTCTCCAGACTCCCCCCATACCGCTCGAGCTCCCGTCCTCGTTCTGGCAGGCCCCTCGATGGCCGTCCCGGCCGCGAGGCGTAACCTTTTGGCCCTGCAGGTATACCTGGGTGTATGAGTGGCGTGGCTACGATCAAGGTGAGCCCCGAGGTCAAGCGGCTGCTCGACGATCTCAAGGTGCATCCGCGGGAGTCCTACAGCGACGTGATCGGGCGCGTGGCCGGCCGGGCCTACGACCCAGAGCCGCTCTCGGACGAAGAGATCGCAGGCCTCGAGGAGGCCCTCTCGGATATAAAGGCCGGGCGTATCCACTCCGAGGCGGAGATAATGGCGGCCTTCGGGGTCGAATGACGCCGTTCGCGATAGAGTATACCGACCGTGCGAAGAGAGACCTCCACCGGCTCGAGAGAGCGGATGCGCAGCGCATCATCCGGGCGATCGGCATGGTCAAGGAGAACCCCCGGAGCCGTGTCGAGAAGCTGAAGACCTCGACGGCCGCGGCGCCCATCTACTCGCTTCACGTCGGGCGGTTCCGCGTCCTGCTCGAGATCCTCGACGCCCGGCTGCTCGTCCTGGTCCTCGAAGTGGGCCACGGGAAGACATCATACCGGGATTTCTGACCGGCGGCGGCCCCCTCGCGGCAGCCTATCCGGGTGACGGCTGCAATGGCGTGCACCACTGCCATCTTTTTATCAATATATCTCCCATCCTGTTGCAGAGCTATGCGCGACGCCGTCACCTCGACCCGGACCCTCTCGGACCTCCCACGCCTTCCCCTGAAGGAGAGCTCTGACCTCGCCTGCCGGTGCGACAACCGGTGCCCGCCCTGCCGTATATGGTCTGGTGAAACCGGAGGCGAACGGGCCGAAGATAAGGTCTTCGGCAATGTCGACCAGTCCAGGACAACGGAGTGCCGCGATTGGGCGCTCTCCGGCGGCGAGCCATGGAAATGTGGGGCGTCTTCTGAACTCACTGCACGGAGAATTGGCGATGGGGCCTTCCGTCCCTCTCGTCTGGAATCCGTGCCAACGAAAACGTACCAGTGGATGACTGGTACCAGGCGGTACCTTGCATGACCGATCCAGAGAACGAGACCTGGGACAGAGACCATCGCCGATTTTTCCAGATTGGCGGTATCACGGTTCAGGTCGATTCAGACCTGCCGTTCAACGAGACAACCTTCCATCCCAAGTTTGCCGCTTTCGAGGTGAAGGGGCCCGGTCCCGATGTTGTCCGCCTCCATCACCACTTTGCGATCCCCCACCTCGACGCGAACGACCGGGGTGAAGAGGTCTACAGGAGACCGCCGTGGGCCATCTACCGGAGAGGGCGATCGTGGGTCTACGCCGGGATCCCCACTGACGGTAATGAATTTCCCCTTCACCAGTTGGCTGTATTTTCCGAGAATCATGACGTCGGCGATATATACAACAATCGTGATCGCGTATTCCTGAACGGGAATCTCAAGTCACTCACGATGTTTCCGACCGATCAGATCCTGATCGCGCGGCTCCTCGCCGATAGGAACGGGTGTTTCCTTCACTCATGCGGTGCAGTGATGGAAGAAAAAGGGTTATTGTTCGTCGGCCACTCCGACGCGGGAAAGACGACAACCGCACGAATGATCATGCCCCATGCCGAGATCCTGTGTGACGACCGCACTATCGTCCGGCGCCACGGGGACGGGTGGAGAGTGTACGGCACCTGGAGCCATGGAGATCTCCCCGACATCTCGTCGCGTTCCGCTCCCCTGCACGCGATTCTCTTTCTCGAGCAGTCCGCCGTGAATCGCCTCACCCGGATCGAAGATCGGCGAGACGTCGCTCGCCGGTTGATGGCGACGGTGATCCGCCCGTTCGTCACGGCAGACTGGTGGGAGAAGACCCTCGGCGTCATTGACAGGTTGACCGACGAGGTCCCGTGTTACCGGATGGAGTTCGACAGGAGCGGGGGCATCGTCGGAGCGCTGAGAGATCTTTGACGGGTAGTGAGTTTGTTCGGACGGTATCTTCGGCAGTCTTCGATCCGCTGAGGGGGAAGGCCCCGCTCCTCAGGTCGATCGACATCGAGCTCACCGAGCGATGCAACAATCGGTGCATTCACTGTTACATCAACCGCCCCGAGAACGACCCCGGGGCAGAAGCCCGCGAGATGGAAACGGAGTTCGTGATCGACCTGCTCGGGCAGGCGGCCGACATGGGGTGTCTCTCGGTCAAGTTCACGGGAGGAGAACCCCTGCTTCGACCCGACTTCGAGGACCTGTATCTGGCCGCACGCCGGATGGGCATGCGCGTGACACTTCTCACCAATGCACGCCTCATCACGGATGACCTCGCGGCTCTCTTCTCGAAAACCCCTCCCGGACGTCCGATCGAGGTCTCTGTGTACGGGATGCGTCCCGGGTCGTACGACACCGTGGCGGGTGTCAGGGGGG
>DAEF01000170.1 GCA_002495225.1 Methanoregulaceae archaeon UBA288
TCGAGGCCGGCCCGGTCATGGAGGCCACGACTCCAATCTTCAAACCCGCTGTTGACGCCGGCTCCGTGGTGCAGCCGGCGATGACGACTGCTGCCAGCACGAGCCCGGCGATGAGGATCAGACACTTCCATCTCATATTTTGTCTCCAGCGGAGGCGCCGGTCCCCCGGGGACGGCGCCTCGCGCGCTCTGTTCGACGGTCCCGTTCAACCGCTTCCCGGGCGGTACCAGTCGGGGATCTGGAACTCGGTCTCCTTGAGCTCGTCCGGCCAGATGATCGTCGGCCGGAGCTCCTGCTTGGCTGCATCCCAGTGGAGCTGCTCCATGAAGAGGTTGAACTGGGCCTCGCGGTGCTGGTTCGCGAACGAGATCGCGCCGCCCTGCTGGGACTCGACGATCTCGGGCACGCGAATGGTGTTGAGCGCGTTGATCAGCGCCGCCCTGTCCGTGGTGCCGGCCTGCTCGAGCGCCGCTGCCGCCACGTAGACGCCCTCGTACGTGGCCGCTCCCATCATGCCGGGCGAGGCGCCGA
This sequence comes from Methanoregulaceae archaeon UBA288, assembly GCA_002495225.1. Lineage (GTDB taxonomy): Archaea > Halobacteriota > Methanomicrobia > Methanomicrobiales > Methanospirillaceae > UBA288. The sequence continues at coordinate 532 of DAEF01000170.1, forward strand.
ACCGGGCTTCGTAGTCGTTCCGGTACTTCTCGACGTTCGTGCTGATCGAACCCTGCGGGATCGCGTAGGCCGAGAACCGGCTCTGGATGATCGAGAAGTCGCCGTACTGGCCGAGCCCCTTGTAGTAGTCTGGGTCGTCGACGCACTCGACCGCGAGGAAGATCGTGTCCAGGCCGACGTCGCGACGGGCCTGGGTCAGCATCGGCACCTCTTCGTTCAGGAACGCGATCGGGTAGACGACGTCAGGGCTCTTCGCCTTGACAGAGGTCAGGATCGTCCGGTAGTCGGTCTCGCCCATCTTGAAGGACTCCTCCGCGACGACCTGGACCTTCAGGCCCTTCGACGCGATCGTCGACTTGATCGAGTCGAGTGCGCCCTTGCCGAACGGGCTGTCCTGGTAGATCACGGCCATGCGGAGGGGCTGGTCCGCGGGCCGGCCGAACTTCTCGTTGACCGCCGGCCCCATCACCTCGCCTACGAACTGGGTCCCTGCGGCGGCCGACGCGTCGGTGATCGGCGCGAGGTGGAACATCATGGAGGTGTTGATGTCGGTGCGCCGGGTGACGGTCGACGACGAGGCCCCGGTGATGATGTACGGAACGCCGTGCTCGGCCACGATCGACTGGTGCGCCGTCACGACGGCCGACGAGAAGCCCCCGGTCAGCAGGTCGACCCTGTCGTCCGTGATCATCTTGGTGACGGCCTTCTGCCCGCCCTCGCGCGTGGACTCGTCGTCGCCCTGGACGAGCTCGATGGTCACGTTCTTCCCGAGATTCTTGACGAAGACCCCGCCCCGGGCGTTGATCTCGTCGGCCGCGAGCTGGGCCGACTGCCAGACGTCCTTGCCGGTGGTCGAGGCCGGCCCGGTCATGGAGGCGACGACCCCCACCTTGAGGCCGGCAGCCGATGCCTCTGCCTGGGTGCAGCCAGCAAAGCAGGCCGAGACCACGAGCAGTCCGACGATGACTGCGATCAGTTCGTTTCTCATGTCCTGTACCCCAAGTGCTATGCTATAGCATGGCACGAATCCCCATATAAGTCTTCGGCTTTCGACTTCACGAAAGACGGGTCACGGTCTGACGGTATTTATACACCGCCAGAAAAACGTAGAGGTGAACGGCATGGCGACGATCGAGGCAGCGGGTCTGACCAGGCGGTTCGGGGAACTCGTGGCGGTCGACGACCTCGACCTCGCCGTCGACCACGAGGTCTTCGGCCTCCTCGGCCCGAACGGCTCGGGCAAGACCACGACCGTGCTGATGCTCACGACCCTCCTCCGTCCCACGTCGGGCACGGCCTCCGTCTCGGGCTGCGACGTGGTCCGCGAGGCCGCACGTGTCCGCGAACGGATCAGCTACGTGCCCCAGGACATGGCCGTCGACATCAAGCTCTCCGGGCGCGAAAACGTCTCGTTCTTCGCGGCGCTCTACGGGGTCCCGGGTCGCGACCGGGTCGACGAAGTGCTCGCGATCATGGACCTGGCCGAGCGCGCCGACGACCTGGCCGGGACCTACTCGGGCGGGATGCGGCGGCGGCTCGAACTCGCCCAGGCGCTCGTCCACGAGCCCGAAGCGCTCTTCCTCGACGAACCCACGATCGGCCTCGACGTGGCGGGCCGGCAGGCGATCTGGGCCCACATCACGGAGCTCCGCAGGAGGGGCATGACCGTCTTCGTGACCACGCACTACATGGACGAGGCCGACCATGCCTGCGACCGTGTCGGGGTGATCGCGAAGGGCCGGCTCGTCGCCGTGGACGCGCCGGCGGTCCTCCGCCGCCAGCTCGGCGGCGAGCGGATCTCGCTCCGGGTCGACCTGCCGGCCACGCCCGTCACGGTCGAGGGGGCCAGGCTCGTCCGCCGCGAGGATGACGAGCTCATCTACCACGCCGACGACGCGGCCGAGACGGTTCCGGCCCTTCTCGCCGGGTTCGCGGCCGCGGGGGTCCGGGTCCGCGGCCTCGAGGTCGCGGCGCCGACCCTCGACGACGTCTTCCTCGCCCTCGCAGGAAGGCAGGACGAGGGCGGGAGCTTCGATTACCGGCGGTTCCGGAACCTGATGCGGAGGCGCTGATGAACGCGGTCCTCGTCTACTTCGCCCGGGACATGCGACGCTGGATCCGGGGCCGGTTCAACGTCTGGTCGGCCCTGATCATGCCCGCGGCCTGGCTCATCTTCGTCGGGCTGGCCCTCCCGACCCGTTTCACGGACAGCTACCTGGACTTCATCGCCCCCGGCATCCTGGTGCTGACCATGCTCTCGGCCGGGATGCAGGGCGGCTCGTCCCTGATCTTCGACAAGATCCTGGGGTTCCTGAACAAGTTCCTCGCCCTGCCGTCGCCGCGCGAGGCGATCCTCTACGGCAAGATCCTATTCACCACGGTCCGGGGCCTTTTGCAGGCGAGCGTGATCATGCTCCTCGCCGTCCTGCTCGGCGCGACGATCTTCACTCCTTCGCTCGTCGCCTTCACCTACCTCGTGCTCTTCGTCTTCGGGGCGCTCCTCTCGGCGTTCTCGACCTCGCTGGCGCTCTTCGTGCAGGACCACGACGGGTACGCTGCCGTCAACGCGCTCCTCTCCATGCCGCTCTTCTTCACCTCGTCGGCCCTGATGCCGTACGACGTGATGCCGCCCTGGCTCGCAGCGATCGCGCGGTACAACCCGGTCTCGTGGGCCATCGACCTGATCCGCTCGTTCGCGGCGCCGCCCGTGCCCTGGACGAGCCTGCTGGCGCTGGTTTTGCTGGCGCTGGCGATGGGCGCGGTCTCGTCCCTGCTCTTCCGGCGCGTGACGGTCTAGCGCGCGGGCCCCCTGCCCTCCGCCGGAGCGGGCCCCGTCTCCTCTTGACTGAGGTCCGCGCCGCCACCGGAGCGCCCGGTTGCCGGGGCCGGCACGCCTGTCACATGGGTGTGAAAAGAGAGGTTGCCGGCGCCGAACGGCCGGCGATGCGGACGAGGGATGGACGTGCGGCACCCCCGTACATGACCCTGTACTCGTCGGTGGTGATGATCCCGGACCCCTGCTTCTCGGCACCTCCCTGGCGCTCTCTTCTCCCGGCACGGGCCGGATGGTTTTTTTCCCGCGCCGTCTCGATCCTGTACAGCGGGCGCGGGTGGCATCCCGCGCCGCGGCGTGGTGAACGGGATGGAGGCGAACGGGCCGCAGGGCGGGCCGTGCCGGGGGAACGTGGTCGTCTCCTGGACGGGTGGAAAGGACGGATGCTATGCGTGCTACCGGGCGATGGCCGAAGGGTACCGGGTCACGCACCTCGTGCACTTCAGGAACCCGGACAGACCGGGATCGCACGAGCTGAACCCGGCGGTTGTCCGGGCGCAGTCCGGGGCGATCGGCATCCCCCTCGTCCAGCGGGACGCCGCCTCGTACGAGCAGGCGTTCGGGGAGGTCGTCCGCGAGCTCCGGGCCGGGGGCGAGCGGGTCGACGGAGCGGTCTTCGGCCACATCCAGACCCACCTGCCGCTGGTGGACCGGATCTGCCGCGACCTGGATCTCGAGCCCGTGCTGCCCATCTGGCAGCAGGACTCGGAGCGGGTGATCGCCGGGATCGTGGACGCCGGGTTCGAGGTGGTCATCGTGAGCGTCCGGGACGGGATGCTCGGCGCTGAGTGGCTGGGCCGTACGATCGACGGGGAGTTCCCGGCCCGGCTCGCGGCGCTCGGGGGGTCCGTCGACCCGTGCGGCGAGAACGGCGAGTTCCACACCCTCGTCACCAACGGCCCCATCTTCAGGAAGCGGATCGCCGTCACGAAGAGCGAGTCCGCGGCGGGGGACGGGTACCACTTTCTGGACATCCTCGAGTTCGCGCTCGTCGACCGCTGACGCCCTCGCCGCCGACGCCGCCGGGAACCACCGGGAGGTCTAACGCGCGCACTCCGGGCCGTCGTTCGTGTCGCCGAGATGGCCGGTCCGCGGCCCACCGTCCCCACGCCGGGCGCGGGTAGCGGCACCGCCGAAACGGGGAGCCGGCGGGCGTCGCGGTCCCCGCGTGCTCCCTGCCCGGGCGAGCCGCTGACCGACCGTGACGCGGCCCGGACGAGCCGCCCTCCGCGTCCATGCGGACCCGGTGGTAGGTCACCAGGGCGAGGGTTGACGATCCTGTTCCGGTCATGCGATCTCCCCGTGGGCGCGGAGTGCGCCCTGATGGTGGGGGAGCGGGACGACGGATATACGTTCCGGGACGCAGGGCCCGCCGGCGCGCCGGCGCCGCAGGCGTGGTAAAAGGAAGGAAGGGTCAGAGGTGGTTGAACAGCCAGACGACGTCCGCGAAGTCGATCCGGCCGTTGCCGTTGTAGTCGAACGCCGCCACCGGCTCGTTCGCGGCGATCCAGGTCATCTGGTTGAAGAACAGCACGACGTCCGCGAAGTCCTTCCGGCCGTTGCCGTTGACGTCGTCGTACAGCCCGTCGGCGTCGGTGTCCGTCGGGACGCCGGCGCCGCCCGGCAGCTGGATCACCGGCGCCGTGCCGGCCCGCTCGAGCACGAGCACGGTGCCCATGGCGTACATGTTGTCGCCCTTCGACCCCGGGTCGAAGCTCTGGAGCCGGGCCGTGTTCGCGCCCCCGGCGAGTGCTGCCGTCACGTCGTACGTCGGGAAACCGACCTGGGGCCCGGAGAGGTACTCCGTCCAGAAGCCCGGGTACTCCTGCGCGTTGAAGAAGAACCGGCTCTTCCCGTTGTCGTTCGCGCTCGCCAGCACGGCGATCGCCCGGGCGCCCGTCACGCCCGTCGCGTTCACGCCGTCGAAGGTCGCGAACGCGGTCGCCTCCTCGCTCGAGACCGAGTACTGCGCCTGGGACTGGAGCATGTCGAACCCCTCGTTGACCCAGATCGTCCGCTCGGTCGTCCCCGCGGGGTCGGCGTAGACCACGACCAGGCAGGCGCCGTACAGGGCGTAGGCGTTCCCCGCCTCCGGCGTGACGGTCATGGCGTTTTCCGCCGGGTCGAAGGATCCGGTCACGTCGTAGACATAGAGGCCGTACGGGTAGTCGTAGGCCCCGAAGCCCTTGGTGTCGCGGTAGGTCGCGACGGGTTCTGCCGTGTCGCCGTTGAACGAGAGGGTCCAGGCGGGGTCCGACCCCTTCTTGTTGTAGGCGTACGCCTGGTAGAGCCGGGCGCTCGCGACGGTCGCGTTGGGCGAAAGCGGCAGGTCCGCCGCGGACCAGGCGCAGGTCCGGGCCGTCCAACCGGCGGCGGCGTAGGTCGAGTTCCCCGCCGAGCAGCGCACGTCGACCGTCCCCTCGAACGGGCCGGCGCGGGTCACGAGGTCCGGGCCCCCGGTCCAGCGCGCACCCTTGTACCCGTTGTTGTAGACCGCGAGGTCCGTGGAGAGGGCATTGTTCGCCTCGTCGCCCTCGTCGACGGCGCTCGTCGAATCCGCCGTCGCGGTCACAGCGATCACGGCGCCGTCCGCCCGTAAGGACGGGTCGGACACGGTCACCGTCGCGGCGGCGCCCGCCTCGAGCGGGCCGACGTCCGCCGTGAGCACGGTCCCGCCGGCCTCGACCGAGAGCGTCGACGCGGGCGCGGCGGCGGTCCCGAGGTTGGTCACGTTCACCGCGATCGCGTTCGTCTCGTTCGCGAAGAGGACGGTGCCGGCACCGGGGTTGGGCGCGATCGCCGTGATTGCGAGGTCGGGCGCCGCGGCCGGCGCCGGGGTCCGGACGGCGAGCGCGGCGAGGACCGCCTTGAACGAGCTCGCCCCGGTTCCGGGTCCCATCGAGAGCGTGCTCCCGGTCCCCGCCGTCACCGACGACGTGACGTCCCAGGCGTTGCACTCGAGGAAATTCACCGGCGCGACCGGGTTCGCCCCGGCGAGCGCGCCGCCGTTGAATGTATAGGACCCGTCCCGGCTCGAGAGCGCCAGCGTGCCGAGGCGCGCCGAGGCGAAGCCCGCGGGGACACCGGACGTTTCGAACGCTGTCGTCGTCGGGGCCGTGGCGGCGTCGACCCAGGCATGGCCCTGGTTGACCCAGTACCGCACCTGGTCCGCGTCGCCGTCGTTGTACGCAACGACGAGCGCGAGCAGCTTGAGCCGGCCGTCGAAGCTCTCCGTGCCGATCTGCGAGGTGTTCACGCGGGCCGACGGGGTGGTCGATGCGATGGCGGTGGTCACGTCGTACCATGCGAGGTAGTCGGAGTAGACGCGTGTGCAATTGTCGTTGAGCACGTGGACCGTGCCGTCTGTCGAGTACCCGGCCCCCTGCATCGTCTCGGTGCCAAGCGCCGTTTCGTACGTCCCGTCCCCGTTCCCGTCGAACGCGACGGTGGTCGTGAGCGGCCAGTCGGCGGAGGCCGACCCTGCGTAGACGCTGACGTAGAGCCGGGCCCACGCGACGTTCGCGCCGGCGGCGCTGGCGGGCAGGGCGAAGGGCTGGGTGAACTCGCGCGACGACACGCCGGACGCCGGCTGGCTCCCCCACGGCACAGGCTGGTGGGCCGCGATGTGGAGGTCTCCCGAGACGGTGCCGCTCTGGACCGTCGCGAGCCGGCCGGGGGCCTCTGCGGCGGCCGTCCCGACGATGCAGAGGATGGCCGCCCCGATGACGAGCGCGGCCCGGATGTATACCTGTGGCAGTGATTGCATGGCGAACCTCGAAGGTCTCCGGGTGGTCCCGCCGCGGAACGGCGCCTCCCCTCCCCTGGACGGTCACGGGAGTCACCCGGCGCGGAACAGACAATAACTCTCGGTAATGTCTCTTAAAAATTACTATTTGTCTTCGGTTTTTTCTTACGAATTAAAGAGGGGCTATGGATTGGTAACATCAGGCCCCGGTGTCGGTGGACGCCACCCTTGTTTCCTCGCCCTCGAGAGACCGCGCCGGGACGCGGGGGGCGGCGACGGGCGGTGGGTCGGCCGGGATCGAGGCGAGCAAATCGTCCGGGACCAGCGCCCCCGTCCACCCGAGCGCGCGCCCGAGGCGGACCGCGACGGGCGGGTGCCACCCCAGCGACTCGACCAGCCCGCCCCCGTAGAAGAGGGCCGAGGGCGTACCGTCGAAGAGCAGCCGGCCCCCCTTCACCACGAGCACCCGGTCGGCGTACGCGGCGACGAGCCCCAGGTCGTGCGTGATCAGCAGCACCGTCCTCCCCGCGCTGTGGAGCCCGGTCATCTCCTCCATCAGCGCGCGGAGGTGCCCACGGTCCTGGCCGGTCGTCGGCTCGTCGAGGACCAGGACGCCCGGCTCCATCGCCAGGATCGACGCGACGGCCACGCGCTGTCGCTGCCCTCGCGATAGGGACTGCGGCGGGCGGGCGGCGAACGCGGAGAGCCCGTGCTGCTCCATGGACCGAGCGGCGCGCTCTCCGGCGTCGGCGATGCCGTAGTTGGCGAGACCGAACCCGATCTCGCGGGCGACGGTGTCCATGAAGAGCTGGTGGTCGGGGTTCTGGAAGAGGTACCCGGTCCGGCGGGCGAGCTCCGGGACCGATTCCTCGGCCGCGTCGCGGTCTCCCACCAGCACCCGGCCCCGAGTGGGCCGGAGGAACCCGATCAGGTGGGCCGCCAGGGTCGACTTGCCCGCGCCGTTCGGGCCCACGATCGCGACGAACTCGCCCCGGTCCACCCGGAACGAGACGTCGTCGAGGACCCGGCGCCCGTCCCGCTCCGTCGTGACGTGCTCGAACGCGATGACGGGCGGGCCCGCCCGCCCCTCGCCTCCGCCCCGCGCCGGGGGCGGGCACGGCGTGCGCCGTTCGAGCGCGCCGAGCAGCACCCCGTCCGAGGCGTCGTCGAGCCCCAGAGCCCGGGCCAGCACGTACCGCTGAGGCGGGCAGACCCCGATCGCCGCGAGCCGTCCCGCCGGGTCGGGGAGGGCCCCCGCCGGCGTGTCGTCCAGGATGAGCCGGCCCGCGTCCATCACCAGGAACCGGTCGGCGTACCCCGCGACGTCCTCGAGGTTGTGCTCGATCAGCAGCACGGTCACGCCCCGCTCCCGCAGGGCGGCGAGCGCCTCCAGGACCTCCCGCCGCCCCCCGGGGTCGAGGTCGGAGGTCGGTTCGTCCAGGACCAGCAGGCGGGGGCGCATGGCGAGCGCGCCGGCGATCGCGACGCGCTGCCGCTCGCCCCCGGAGAGGGTGGCGATCGCCCGGCCCGCGAGGTGGTCGCAGCCCGCCGCCACGAGCGCCTCGCCGACGCGCGCGCGTATCTCGCCGCGGGGCATGCCCAGGTTCTCCGGCCCGAACGCGACGTCCTCGAGGACGGTCGCGCCGAAGAACTGCAGATCCGGGTTCTGGAAGACCATCCCGACGCGCTGGGCCAGGTCGAGCACGGAGAGCGCGGAGGCCGGCTCGCCGTCGACCAGCACCGTCCCGGTCACTCCCTCGCGGATCAGGCCCTTGACCAGGGACGCCAGCGTGCTCTTGCCGCAGCCGCTCGGTCCGGTCAGGAGGACGAACTCACCCTCACCAACCTCGAACGAGACCGAATCGACGGCAGGCTGCGCCGCCCGGGGATACGTATAACTGACCCCGTCGAGCACGAGGACTGTCCGTGTCACAATCCGTGACGTTGGTAGCACAGAGTAAATACAATTATCGGCCGAAAATTTGATGCCGTAACGATAATAGGGGATTACGTAGCATATCCAGCTGATGTCGCTCCAGAGCCTCTTCCGGTCGTTCGAGCGCGAGACGGCCCTCCACCGCCTCGACCCCAGGACCAAGCTGCTCTGGGTCCTCTCCGTCTCCGTCGCGGCGGTCCTCCTGGGCACGCCCCTCCTGCTCGGGCTGCTCGTCCTCTCGACCGTCCCGTTCTGGGCGGTGCTCCGGCCGTCGCGCGGGCAGGTGCGGTCGCTCCTGCTCATCTTCGCCTCCATCGCCGCCGGGGTGGTCCTCTCACAGGCCTTCTTCTACTACTGGGGCACCGGGCCGCAGCTCGTGATCGTCCCGGCCGACGCGCCCGTCATCGGCCCGCTCACGGGCGGGATCGCGGTCTACCTGAACGGCGTCTGGTACGGCCTCGTCCAGTCCTTCCGCTTCATCGCGAGCGCGAGCGCCGCCCTCACCCTCGTGGCGTCCACGCGCCCGGGCGACCTGGTCGCCGCCCTCTCCTCGATCATCCCCGCCCGGAAAGGGCGGCGGCCCGTCGGGCTGCCGCTCGAGATCGCGTTCATGGTCTCTGCCGCCGTCTCGTTCGCCCCGGTGCTCATCGGCGAGACCGAGCAGATCATGCGGGCCATGCAGGCGCGCGGGCTCGACCTCCGGGGCGTCACAGGGATGGGGCGGGGGCTCTCGTACCTCTTCTTCCCCCTGGTCCTCGGTCTCCTGCGCTCAGGGCGGCAGCTGGCCCTCGCGGCGGACGCCCGGGCCTTCCGGGCGACGCGGGACCGGACCTCGCTGGTCGAGCTCCGGGCCGGGCGGGGCGACTACCTCCTCGCCGGCTACGCGGCATCGCTGATCGCGCTGGCGGCCTTTCTCTCCGCCACGGGCTACGGCGGGAGCGTGCTGCTATGACCCGGGGCGCCGCCGCCATCGCCCTCGCCCTCCTGCTCCTCCTCGCGCCGCCCGCGGCGGCGGGCGAGTGGCGCGGTGCGGGGAGCCCGCTCGCCCTCGTCGCGGAGGGCACGGTCCACGGCACTGTCTTGACGGGCGGCGGGCACGGGTACACCTCCGAGAACCCCTATGCCGAGTACGCGGAGCTCCCGGCGGGCACCGTGACCTTCGCCCGGCTCTCGGTCCCGGTCTGGAACTACAACGAGGCCGACACCCTCGACGTCCTGGTGAACGGGCAGGCCCTCCCCTGGGAGGGCGCCCCCCGGATCGTCTCGGCGTGGGGCGTCGCCTCGTACCTCTTCGACGCGTCCGGCGCCGCCCGCCCCGGCACGAACGCCCTCGAGGCCCGGTATGTCAACGAGAACGGCGGGCCGTACGGGCTGTACCTGACCGCCGTGGTCGAGAACCAAACCATGCCGCTCACCCGGTTCTTCGTCTACGAGGGGAACGCCGCCCTCGGCCCCGCGACCCGGCTCGACCGCGAGGTCGTCGAGGTCGACGCCGTCGTCGAGACGGAAGGGCTCGTGAACGCGACCCTCGCGACGATGCAGATCGCCGGGACGGCCGGCGAGCGCGACCGCCTGCTCTTCAACGACCATCTCCTCGGCGAGGACGTCGGGCGGGCGAAGACCGGGCCGTACCTCGACGTCGACACCTTCGACGTCACGCCGTACGTGAACGCGACCGGCAACCGGGTCGTCTTCGAGCGCGGGGACGAGACCTACATCCACCCCTTCGCCGCGGCGCTGGTGCTGACCTACGCTGACGGGACGGGCGTGCCCGGGACCGGGGTCACGGTCCACGAGCCCGGGCGGTCCGGGGGAGGCGGGGTCCCGCTCCCGGTCGTCGGGGTCCTTCTCCTCTGCGTCGCCGGCGCGGGGTACCTCTTCTTCGACCGGCGGAGGCGGCGGCCATGAGGGGCGCGACGGCTGCGCTCCTGCTCCTGCTCGCGGCCGCCCTGCTCGTCCCCGCCGCGCTCGCCGCGGACGGCCCGCTCGCGATCACGGTCGAGGTTCCGGTCAAGAACCAGCAGATCTACGCCGCCGACACCCTCGTCGCCGGGACATCGTGGGACGAGCGCGTCCGGGTCACCGTCAGCAATACCGGCGGCACGCCCATCTCTGACCTCGAGGTCCGGGTCGGAGTCCCGCTCGGGATGCCCGTCTCGGTCCCGCAGCAGCCGCTGCCGGGCGTGACAGCGGAGAACGGGACAGTCCGGGCCATGGTGCCATCGCTCGGCCCGGGGGAGTCGGCGAACCTCACCTTCGGGGTCCGCCCGCCCGCCTCGGTCGAGTACCGGACCCCCGCGGTCTTCGAGGTCACCGCGACCTACCTGGTCGACGGCGCGGGGCAGACGACCACCGCGTCCCACGAGACGGCGGTGGTCCCGCCCCTCTCGTGGGTCACGTACGGCACGATCGGGTCGAGCCTGCTCGTCCTGGTGGCCGCCGTGCTCTTCTTCCGCCGGTCGACCGTGCTCACGCGCTTCTCGACAAGCGACCTCGTGACGATCGCGCTGATCGCGGCGCTGCTCGGCGTGGTCTTCCGCTGGTTCTGGCAGACCTTCAACGACCTCCTCGGCCCCTTCGGCGGGCTGCTCTTCACGGTCCCGACGGCCGTGCTCGTCGTCCTCGCGGTCCACCTGGTCCGCAAGCCCGGCACGGCGACCCTGCTCTTCTTCGTCCAGGAGCTCGTGGCCATGGTGGTCTGGGGGACGAACATCCTGCTCTGGCTCGGCTGGTACCTGATGGAGGGGGTTGCCGTCGACCTTCTCTGCCTCGTCCTGGGCGGCGACTACGCAGACCGCCGCGCGACGGCGGTCGGGATCGGCATCATCCGCGGGGTCGTCTCGTACGGCGCCTTCTACTTCCTCTTCGCGCCGGCGGTCTGGCACATCGCGTACGCCCCGTGGTACGGCTTCCTCCAGGTGGGCCTCGCCGTCCTCGGGGGCGTCATCGGCGGGTGGATCGGCTACTCGACGGCGGTCAAGGTCCGGGGAGCGATGCCGTGATGACCTCTCCGGGGGTGTACCGCCGCGGCACGGACGGCGCCTTCTGGCGCGTCCTCGCCGCCACCCTGCTTCTGCTCCTCCTCGCCTGCCCGGCGGGCGCCGTCTACACCATGGACGGGGTCCCGCTCCACACGGTGGCGCACGGGAAGCACCACGGCACGGTCTCGGTGAGCGGGGGGCACGGGCTCTCGCCCACGCCCTACTCCCAGTCCTTCACGGTCCCCGCGGGCAAGGTCCGCTTCGCCCGGCTGTACGTCGGCGTCTGGGGCGGGAACCCCGAGTACCGGGGGACGCTCGAGACAACGCTGAACGGCGCGTCGCTCGGGACGCGCCCCATGGACGGCGAGGCGGACAGGGGCGCGCAGGTCTACGTCGCGGGCTTCGGGGTCCACTGGTCGGCCTACGACGTGACCTCGCGGGTGAAGAACGGCGCGAACACCGCGACCGCGACCACCGCCGGCGAGCAGTTCGACGGGCGGGTCTACGGGATGCTCCTCGCGGTCGCCACCGAGGACGCGTCGGCCCCCGAGGTCGAGTACTGGTTCGCCGAGGGGAACGAGAACCTGAACGCGGCGGCGGCGAAGAACTCCGCGAGCCTCGCGCTCGGCGCCGGCCCGGCGCCGGCATCGGTGAGCGCGGCGCGCCTCCACGTCGCCTACCTCGCGTCCACGAGGGGCGACGGGGACCGCCTCCTTTTCAACGGCCAGGCGGTCGCGACCGACGCGGCGGGTGGGAGCAGCGGCGGGTACTTCGACGTGCGGTCGTACGACGTCGGGTCCCTGCGGCGCGATACCGCGACGGTGGGGTTCACGCGGGGGGACGCGAACCGCCTGCACCCCGTGTTCGCCGGGTACGTCGCGACGCTGGCGTCCGCGCCCGCACCGACGACCGTCGCCGCGGCGACGACGGCGCCGCCGCCCCCGACCACCGCCCCGCCCGCGACCGCGACTGCGGCCGCTCCGGGCGTCCAGGCGACGGCACCCCCCGCCACGAACCCGGCGCCTGCCGCCACGCCGACCGCCGCGACCACGGCGGGGAC
>DAEF01000222.1:0-1061 GCA_002495225.1 Methanoregulaceae archaeon UBA288
CAACGACGTCCGGTCGTGCGTGACGGGGTGCCGGTACGCGCGCGAGTGCGAGGGCGAGGAGACCTGCCGGCGGCTGACGGTCGACGGCAACGGCGGCCCACAGGACCCTGTTTTAAGTACCTGCGCCGCCCCAACGTGCATGGATGCGGCGCGAACGCGGGAGCTGGCGGACCGAGGCGCCGCCCGTCAAGAAGACCCTCTACTGGTGCGTCGAGGACAACGTGCCCCTGCTCGGCCGGGGCTGCGCGGCCGGCCACGAGGGGCGGCCCATCGAGCTCCTCGAGCCGTTCGACGTGCGCCCCGCGCTCGGCGCCGACCGCGAGCTCGTGGTCTCGCTCGTGCGCGCCCGCTTCGGCCCGGTCCCGGTCCCGCAAATTCTCCTGCTGAACAAGACCGGGGGGACGGACCGGAACGAGCTCGTGATCGCGAACGGTGACCGGTTCGGCTGGCTCACGTTCGACCCGGTGGAGCGGTGCCACCGGTTCGAGCCCGAGCCCGCGGCCCTCCCGGCCCTGGTCGGGGCCGCGACAGAGGGCGTGGTCGACCTGGACGCGGACCCGGCCTTTGCGGGGGCCAAGGTCCGGCTCGGGGGCAAACGGGTCGACGTCTCGACCACCGAGTCCGACGGGGCCGTGATCGTGAAGTACCGTGGGCGGTACGGGACCGGCGTCATGGCCGGGGGCCGGCTCAAGGTGCGGGAGCTCGTGCCGGTGACCCCGCAGGAGTACGCCGACCCGGGCTGGGACCTGGTCGTGGACCGGAACCGGCACCACCTCAAGAACCTGGAGCGGCAGGCGGTCCGGACGATCAGGGCCCACCTCGGCGACCGCCCCTGCGCGAACGTCTCGTTCTCGGGGGGCAAGGACTCGACGGCCGTGCTCGCCCTCGCGCGGCGCGCGGGCGTGACCGACGCCTTCTTCATCGACACGGGCCTCGAGTTTCCCGAGACCTACGAGTTCGTCCGGGCCATGGGCGTCCGCGTGATCGAGAAGGGCGGGGACTTCTACCAGGCGGTCGAGCGGGCCGGCCCGCCCGGCAAGGACAACCGCTGGTGCTGCAAG
>DAEF01000222.1:1126-20112 GCA_002495225.1 Methanoregulaceae archaeon UBA288
AACATCTCGCCGATCCGGAACTGGCGCGCCCTCGAGGTCTGGCTCTACCTCTGGTGGCGCGAGCTCCCGTACAACCCGCTCTACGAGCGGGGTTTCGAGCGGCTCGGCTGCTACCTCTGCCCGGCCATGCTCGAGAGCGAGTGGGAGGGGCTCCGCGGGACCCACCCCGAGCTCGCGGCGCGCTGGGAGGAGTACCTCGACCGGTACGCGGCCGGCAAAGGCCTCCCCGAAGAGTTCGCGGGGTGGGGGCTCTGGCGGTGGAAGGCGCTCCCGAGGAAGATGGCCGAGCTCTGCCGCGCCCGCGGCCTGGAACTCACGGACGAGGGCGGGCTTGCGCCGAACCGCCCGCCGGCCCCGAAAGGACGACGGCCGTCGCCGCCCCCGGCGGAGCCCCCGGCCGCAGTCGGCATCGCCGCGCTGCGCACGGACTTCGCCGTTCTCGGGGACACGGTCTACCTGGACTCGGCCGCGACGAGCCTCTCGCCCGAGCCGGTGCTGGCGGCCGCGCTCGAGTTCGAGCGGCACTACCGCGCGAACGTCGGGCGCGGGGTCCACCGCCTCTCCCAGCTCGCGTCCGAGCGGTACTGGCTCGCGCGCGAAAAGGTCGCGCGGTTCGTGAACGGCGAGAACGGCACGCTCGTCTTCACGCGGAACACGACCGAGGCCGTCGAGCTGGTCGCGCACGGCCTTTCCTGGGAGCCCGGCGACCGGGTCGTGACCACGGTCCTCGAGCACCACTCGAACCTCCTCCCCTGGCTCCGCCTCCGCGAGCGCGGCGTCGAGGTGGCGGTCGTGGAGATCGGGGACGACCTCTCTCTCGACCCCGTGGCGCTCGCGGACGCGATCGACGAGCGGACCCGGCTGGTCGCGGTCACGCACGCCTCGAACGCGGTCGGGGCGATCACGCCTGTCGCCGAGATCGGCCGGCTCTGCCGCGCCGCGGGCGCGCGCCTCCTGGTGGACGGGGCCCAGTCGGTCCCGCACTTTCCCGTGGACGTCCAGGCCCTCGGCGTCGACTACCTGGCGTTCTCGGGGCACAAGCTCCTCGGCCCGACCGGGACGGGCGCGCTCTGGATGCGCGAGCCCGACCTGGAGCCGCTCCTCCTCGGCGGCGGCGCCGTGGAGTCGGTCGGGCCCGACGGCTGGACCCTCGCGCCGGGCCCGGCGCGGTACGAGGCCGGCACGCCGAACATCGGCGGCGTCATCGCCCTCGGCGCGGCCGTCGACTACCTCTCCGCCCTCGGCATGGACGCGGTCCGCGCCCACGAGGCGGGGCTCACGGCCCGGCTCGTGGACGGGCTCGCCGCGATCGAGAGCGTCCGCGTGTACGCGCCGGCCGACCCGGAGAGGCGGATCGGCGTGGTCTCGTTCACCGTCGAGGGGTTCCACCCCCACGAGGTCGCGCAGTACCTCTCCGAGGAGCTGAACGTGATGGTCCGCTCGGGCCACCACTGCTGCGAGCCCCTGATGCGGAGGCTCGGTCTGGCCGACGGCACGGTCCGGGCGAGCCTCCACTGCTATTCGAACGACGCCGACGTCGAGACCCTGCTCGCGGGCGTCGGGGAGATGGCGCGCGGTGCCTGAGCCGCCCGGCCCGGTCCTCGAGGAAATCGCGGTCTCGGTCTATTTGAACGGCCGGCCCCTCACGGCCGCGATGACCGTCCCGGGCCGGCTCCGGGAGCTCGCAATCGGCCTCCTGGTCGCCGAGCAGGTGGTCCGGTCCATGGACGAGGTCGAGTCGGTCCGCGAGGACGGCCCCTGCGTCCGGGTCCTGACCCGCGACCCGTTCCGGGTCGTGGTCCCGCGCCGCGGGCTGGTCACGGGCTGCGGCGGGGCCGCCTCGCACCTGGCCGAGCGGCGCCTGCCCCCGCTTTCGCCCGGGCCGCCCGTGGACCCGGCCCTGGTCCGGACCGCGCTCGGCGCGGTCGCCTCCCCGCCGGAGGGGCTCTTCTCGGCCGCGCTCCTCGCTCCGGGCGGCCCGGTCGATGTCAGTCACGACCTGGGCCTCAGCACCGCGCTCGCCCGCGTGATCGGGGCCGCGGTCCTCTCCGGGAGTCCGCGCTCCGGCGCGGTCGCGGCCGTCTCGCACCGGGCCACGGCCGAGCTCGCCCGGGCCGCGGTCGCGGCCGGAATCCCCGTGCTCGCGACGGCCGGCCTTCCGACCGGGCTCGCGGTCGAGCTGGCCGGGCGGACCGGGCTCTGCCTCTGCGGCCCGGGGAGCGGCGCCGGCCTCGTCTGCTACGCCCACCCCGAGCGCCTCCGGTCCTGACGGAGGTTTATCCTTCCTGGCGCCCATGCTTCTTCGACCATGGACGCCGCCGGGCTCTTTCTCGTCTTCGTGCTCGTCCTCGTGGCAGTCTCGGTCGCGGCCCACCGCTACCGGGTCCCGCCGNNCCGCCGTTCTTCGCGCTGGTCGGCGGCGCCCTCCTCTTCGGCCTGCTCGCGGGGCTCGGGGTCGAACGGACCGTCGGGGAGATCGTCGCGGGGGTCGGGCAGGTCTTCTCGGCCTTCGGGATCATCATCCTCTCGGGGGCCGTGATCGGCAAGGTCCTGGAGGCCGAGGGCGGGATCGAGGGGATCGCGGCCGACGTCCGGCGGTACGCCCGCGACCCGGTCGCGGCCTCGGGCCTGCTCGGGTACCTCCTCGCGGTCCCGCTCACCTGCTGCATCACGGCCTTCGTTCTGCTCGTCCCGATCCTCTCGGCCCTCGAGAGGGAGGGACGGCGGCGAAACGTCCTCCTCTATCTCGCCGCGCTCGGCTCGGTCGCGAGCTACGCGTTCGTCTACCCGACCCCGGTGGTGATCCCGCTGGTCGAGGCGTTCGGCGCGGAGGACTCTCTCCTCCTCTACGACGCGGTCGCGGTCCCGCTCTCCCTTTTCGTCGCCCTCCTCCTGGTCCTCGTGGCCCGGCGGCGGCTCGGCCCGGCCCCGCCGGCGCCGGAGGCTGCGGCGCCCGGGCCGCGGCTCCACGCCCGGGCCTGGGCCCCGTTCGCCGTGATCCTGGCCGCGGCCGGCGCGGGCCTCGGAGCCGGCCTCTCCCACACCGCGCTGATCAACCTGGTCATGCTCGCCGGGGTTGCGGCCGCCCTCGCCCTCGCCGCCCCGGAGCGCCGGCACCCGGCCGTGCTCGCCGGATCCAAGCACGCGGGCGTGATCATCTTCGACCTGGTCGGCGCGGGCGCGATCGGGTCGGTGATCGTGGCGAGCGGGATCGCCGGGGAGGCGCTCGCCGCCCTCTCGGGGACCGTCCCGGTCCTCGTCGTCCCGTTCCTGCTCGCGGCCCTGGTCCAGACCGTCCAGGGGTCCCGCGTCGTGACCGCCGTGATCGCCGGCGGCATCCTCGCGGGCACAGAGGTCGCAGCCGCGATCGACCCGGTCCCGCTCGTGCTGATGGTCGGGGCCGGCGCCTGCGTCTTCAGCTACGTGACCGACCCGTACTTCTGGCTCGTCCAGCGGGCCACGGGCGACCCGCCCTCGACCGTGGTGCGCGAGTACACCCTGCCCCTCGCGGGCGTCGGGCTCCTGGTCCTCGGCGCCGCCCTGCTGCTCCAGCTCCTTCTCTAACCTCAGGTCTCGTACCGGCGCAGGTACGCCGAGACCTTCGCCGACTCGAGCCAGCCGACGTCGAGCTGGCGGACGATCTCGTCGATCTCGTAGGCCTGGCTGATGATCCGCCCCCCGACGTCCCCGCCCTCCATGTCGGCCAGACCGATGATCACCTGGACCGGGTTCCGGATCTGGTCGTTCAGGATCTGGAACTGCTCCATGTTCTTCTGGATCTGCCGGAGCGAGTCCACCTGCTCCTGCTCGCGCCGCCGTTCCTCGGCGACGTCGCGGGCCACGATCAGCATCACCGGCCGGCCGAGCAGGTTGAACCGGTGGAGGTTGATCACGGCCGAGGTCGCACCGTGGCGCCGGTAAACGGGCGCGTCGAACCGGAACGGCCCGGTCTCGACCCGGTCCCACGGCGGGGGCCCGGTGCGGCAGGGCGGCTCGATCAGGTCTCCCGGGCGGAGCTGCCGGAGCTCGTCCAGGGAGTACCCGAGCCAGCGGCAGGCCTGCTCGTTCGCCTCGAGGCAGCGGTGCCCGCCACCGATCTCGTCCACCTCGTAGAGCAGGATCGCGTCGTTCGTCTGGTGAAAGACCTGTCGGAACCGTTCCTCGCTCTCGAGGATCCGGACAACGGTCTCCTGCCGGGCCTGTTCGAGGTGCTCGAGGTGGAACGCGAGGGCGAGGTCGTCGGCGCACTCCTCGAGCATGCGCCGCTCCAGCTCGTCGGGGGGACGGCACGGGTCGGTCTCGACCAGGAGCAGTCCGTGCCGGCGGCCGTTCACTCCGCCGGGGAGGATCAGCCCCGTCGAGCCGCCGTACGTCCCGTCCAGGCGGAGACCGTCGCCGTAATGATACCGGACCGAGCGGTATCCCCCCGCCTCCCGGATCCACCGGGCGGCTTGCTCGACCAGGGCGGTCGGCTCCTCCCGGCGGGCGATCTCCCGCAGCAGGTCGCGCCCGACCCGGAGGAGGCGTTCGTGGGGACGGGGCTCAGCCAGCGCCGTCCCTCCCGCGTCATCGTACACGGTGATCCGGATTGCGTGAGAGTCCGCATCCGCCGGGCGGTCCGCCGACCCGGACGTGTCCGACTCCGCGTCCCGTCGCGGGCCTGAACCGGTCCGGATGCCATTCGCCACGCCGATCACCCATCAACTTGCTGTTGAACTGTACTCTCGTGAGTCCTCTAAAAACCTTTCCAAGGTCCGTAACCCCGGACAGAAGCGCACATGGAGGAAAGAGTGGCCGGCAGGGCCCCACGCCTCCCCGTCCGGCCTTCCCGTGATCCTCGCGATCACGACGTATCTGGTGACTCTTCTTTCGAACCACTGTTCATGGCACGATGCTGTAGAGGGTGTTCGATGTGGGTCCCTGCAGGGCAGAGACGTATGCTGCATCTGCGGGATACTATAAATAATTTGCCGTCCCGTAAACGGGCTTCGCCATCGGGCCCTGGGGGAAAAGGGGGGGGGAGTCCGATCAGACCACGGGGCGCGCCGTGTCCACGGGGCGCTCCATCAGCGCGGCCGCGATCAGATAGAGGGCGGCGAGCCCGACGACGACGTAGATCGCCCGCGTAACGATCGTGGCGGCGCCGAAGGCGGCCTCGACGACGTTCAGGTCGATCAGGCCGATGAGACCCCAGTTCAGTCCGCCGATCACGGTCAGGATCAGCGCGATCCAGTAGAGAGCCGAATACGTTCGCATGGTGTGTGTTCCCTCGAACGCCTTAACGGGCTCCTGGTACTTATACCCTTGCAAGAATTGCCCTGTACGGCCGGCAATTGCCATTTCAACGACGGATCAGGGCGGGCCCGCCAACCCCCTTCACTTCTTCTTGAGCGTGCCGTCGACCCGTTCCTGGAGCTCCCGGAGGACGCCCATGAGCGCCTCGCCCGTGCGCTCGACCCTGGCCTCGAGGTACCGGTGCCCCTCCTCGGTCCCGACGAGCGTCCGGACGGCCCCGACGACGTCGTCGACCGCTTTCGTGACCGAGGCCGAGGCCGCGCCGAGCCGCTCCTCGATCGGCGTCTCCGACGCGCCTGCTCCGGGCCCGTCTTCGGATGGCCCGGCCCCCTCGACCCCGGCGAAGTCGTCCGTGGACTCGCTGGCGGCCAGGTCCTCGACAAAGCGGCCCTTGACAAAGCCTCCCCTGCTTTCAGTCATACCTGCTAGTGCTTCGAGGATGGGTATTATCTTTTCCTCTCAGGTCTCGTTCTTCGCGAGGTTCACGAAGCCGAAGCCCTGGCGGACCCGCTCGCCGAAGCCGGCATCGACGCCGAACGCGAGGACGCGCCGCGCCGGGACGGCCAGGCGGCCGATCCCGAACTCCCAGTACCCGGACGGGGCTCGACCGCTCCGTGTCGCCCGGAGGAGCGTGCCGCTCTCGATCACCCGGAGCCCCTCGTCCAGGCGGGAGCCGTAATACCGGTTGAACCGGCGGACCAGGTCGCGGTTCAGGGCGGCGACGAACGCCTCCTCCCCGAGGGACGGCTCCCAGTGGACCAGGCCCCGGCCGGCCGAAGACGACACGCGGAGCAGGATCGGCGTGGCCGTCACCATGCGGAGCCCTGCCCGGTCGATTCGGACCGCGAAGGTCTCGTGCCGCTCGACCCGGAAGGCCATGCCGTGGACGCGGAGCGGGTTTCGCTCGTGCCGGAGCTGCCGGGCGAGCGCCCGGACCAGCTCGGGGTTCGGCGACGCGACCAGGAGTCTTCGCGTCTCTCCCGGCAGCACCTCGCCCGGCGGAAAGAGGTTCGAGAACGAGTAGGCCGTGTCCGCGCCGCCCGGCAGGTCCGAGCGCCAGCCGCGGGCGATCAAATGCTCGACGTACCGGGCGAGGCCGGCCCCGGGGCCGTCCTCGGCGGGCCCGGCGGCCCTGAGGTGGAGGAGGAGGCGCATGGCGGGACTCAGGGCCCGTGGGCGGGCCAGTGCTCGCCCCGGACCCAGCGGTCGCCGCCGGGGCCGTACTCCTTCTTCCAGATCGGCACGCCGGCCTTGATTCCCTCCAGGATCTCGCGGCAGGCCGCGAAGGCCGGGTCACGGTGCCCGGCCGCGGTTACGATCACGACGATGTTCTCGCCGACCGCGAGCCGGCCCGTCCGGTGGACCACGGCCACGTAGGCGAGGGCGTGCCGCTCGGCCGCGCTTTGCGCGAGCTCCTCGAGCCCGGCCACGGCCGCCTCCTCGTAGGCCTCGAGCTCGAGCGCCTCGCAGTCGTCGTCGCGGACGATGCCGTCGAAAAGGACGATGCCGCCGACGCCGCTCTGCCGGGCCCGCCGGAGCAGGGCGTCGATCGCGACGTCCTCCTCCTGGACCCGGACGTCGTACTCCGTCGCCACGGCTCAGCCCCCCGCGACCGGCGGAAAGACCGCGAGCTCGTCGTTGTCCTCGACCGGGGCCGCCTCGGCCTCGTCGTGCTCGATACGCCTGCCGTTCCGCATCACGATCACGTAGTCGCGCAGCACGCCGCCGGGCCCGATCGCTCCGTCCTCCGAGCCGTCGGCCCCGGTCACGGCCCGGACCGTGTCGGCGATCGTCGCCCCCTCGGGCGGGTCGACCCGGTGGTCGCCGCCGTACCGCTCCCTGAACTGCGCAAAGAACCTCACTCTCACCGTCATACCACTCCTCCTTTGGTGCGCGCTCTTCCCCTCTATACCTTCCTCAACAGCGCGGACCGGCCCTGGAACCGCTCCCAGTCCCAGGGCTCGTCCAGGACCCGGACCTCGACCGCGGTGATCCCGGGCAGGGACGCGGCCCGCCGGCGGACCTGCTCGGAGAGGTAGTCGACGAGCGGGCAGCCCCTGGTGGTCAGAACCAGGTCCACGGTGGCCGCCCCGGTCCCCGGGTCCACGTGGATCTCCCGGATCAGCCCGAGGTCGACCACGTCGATCCCGACCTCCGGGTCGATCACCGGGTGAAGGGCGTCCCGGACCTCGTCCTCGCGCGCGAGCTCGATCCGCGCCTCCTCCCCCCCGGGCCCGGGCAGGGACCGCTCGAGCGCGCGGAGCCGCTCGTCGAGCCGGTTCTCGCGGTCGAGCAGGCGCGAGACGACCCGGAGCACCGGGTCCGGCATCACGCTCTCCTCGGCCCCGCCCGGGGCGCAGCCGCCCGCGATCCGGCCCGGCACCCCGACCACGGTCGCGCCGGCCGGCACGGGCCGCACCACGACCGAGCCGGCCCCGATCCTGGCGCAGTCGCCGACCGTGATCGGCCCCAGGACCGAGGCCCCCGAGCCGATCACGACCCCGTCCCCGATCGTCGGGTGGCGCTTTTCGGCGACGAGCGCGGTCCCGCCCAGGACCACGCCCATGTAGATCAGCACGTCGTCTCCGACCTCGGCCGTCTCGCCGACGACGACGCCCATGCCGTGGTCGATGAAGACCCGGCGCCCGATGACGGCGCCGGGGTGGATCTCGACCCCCGTCAGGAACCGGCCGAGGTGCGAGACGAGCCGGCCGAAGAAGAAGAGGCGGCGGGCCCAGGCCCAGTGGGCGAGCCGGTGGACCCAGATCGCGTGGAGCCCCGGGTAGAGGAAGAGGACCTCCAGGACCGAGCGCGCGGCCGGGTCCCTGGCAAAGACCGTGTCGATGTCCTCCCTGAGCCGCCCCATGCCGTCCTCCCCGCCTGCAGAGGATGGGCCGGTCGGCGTAATAATCCCTTTGCGCCCCCATCGAAGGGCTTAACCCGGAGCAGCGGCCACACTCCCGCACATGGTTGCCCTCTCCCTCCCCGGCAAGCCACGGCTCGAGGAGCCGCTCTCGGGCCGGCGGCTCGACGCGCTGCTCGCCGACCTCGGGCTGAACCCCTGCGAGGTGATCGTGACCCGCGACGGCCGTCTCCTCCCCGACGACGCCCCCCTCGACGACAGCGACTCGCTCCAGGTGCACGCGATCATCCACGGCGGATGACGCACCCGACCTGCGCGGCCTGTCCGGAACCGGCCGTCTACCTGGACCGGGTCTCGGGCGAGCACCTCTGCGCCGGCCACCTGGCCGAGCGCGTCGAGGCGACCTTTTGCGAGACCCTCCGCGCGCCGGGCGGCCCTGCCCGCGGCGAACGGGTCGCGGTCGCCTTCTCGGGCGGCAAGGACAGCTCGGTCCTCCTGCACCTGCTCGCGACGGCGGCCCCGCCCGCACTCGAACTCGTCGCTATCACGGTCGACGAGGGGATCGCCGGGTACCGCGACGCGACGATCGGTGTCGCGCGGGAGCTCGCGGCCCGGCTCGGGGTCGAGCACCGGGTGGTCGGGTTCAGGGAGGCCTGCGGCCGGGACCTGGACGCCCTGGTCGAGGGGCGCGAGCACCGGGCCTGCACGGTCTGCGGCGTGCTCCGCCGCCGGCTCCTCCAGGGGGCGGCCCGCGAGTGCGGCGCGGACCGGCTCGCGATGGGCCACTGCCTCGACGACGAGGCCGAGTCGGTCGTGATGAACTGGCTCCGCGGCGACCTCTACCGGACGGCCGGGGCCCGGCCGAACGGCGGCGAGGGGATGGTGCCGCGGACCAGGCCGCTCGCCCGCATCCCCGAGAAGGAGGTGGTCTCGTACGCCCTCCTCCACGACCTGGCCCCCGAGCTCCCCGAGTGCCCGTACACGCGCCACGCCCTCCGCGCCGGGGTCCGCGGCCTGGTCCACCGGGCCGAGTTCCGCTCCCCGGGGACCATGGCCCGGGTCGTCGCGGGCCAGGCCGACCTCGAGGCACGGGTCCGCGGGCTGTTGCCGCCAGCCGACTTCACGACCTGCCCGGGCTGCGGCGAGCCCGTCCTCGGCGGGTCGTGCCGGGTTTGCGCGCTCCTCGGCTCTGCCCTGGAGAAGCATTAAAGGGGGCTCCCGGCGAACGCTCTTCACGATTCTACGGGCGATCCATCCGTGACGACACTGCACCCCGACTTCACCCTCCTCGCGCACAACTACGTCCGGGCCGAGGTCCAGGACGCGGCCGACTTCGTCGGCGACAGCCTCGAGCTCGCCCGGCTGGCAACCCGGACGGAGACGCCGTACCTCGTCGTGGCCGGCGTGGACTTCATGGCCGAGACGGCCGCGATCCTGAACCCCGACCGGACCGTGCTCCACCCGGAGCCGTGCTCGAGCTGCGCGATGGCCCTCCGGCTCGCCCCCACGGACGTGCTCGCGGCCCTCGCGGCGCACCCGGACGCGGCCGTCGTGGCCTACGTGAACTCGACGGCCACGGTCAAGGCCGTCGCGGACATCTGCTGCACCTCGGCGAACGCGGTCCAGGTCGTGAACTCGCTCGACGAGGACGAGGTGATCTTCGTGCCCGACCGGAACCTCGCGGCCTACGTCGCGGCCCGGACAGAGAAGACGATCTTCCCGGTCCCGGCGACCGGCTGCTGCCCGGTCCACCAGGCGCTCACCGTGGCCGAGATCCGGGCGGCCCGCGCGGCTTACCCCGGCGCCGAGGTGATGGTCCACCCCGAGTGCCCGCCCGCGGTCCAGGCCGAGGCCGACTTCATCGGCTCGACCTCGGCCATGATCCGGCGCGTCGGCTCGACTCCCGCGGCGACCGTGATCGTCGGGACCGAGCTCGGCATGATCCACCGGCTCGAGCGCGAGGCCCCGGCAAAGCGGTTCGTGCCGGCCTCGCCGTTCCTGATCTGCACGGACATGAAGATGATCACGCTCGCGTCGGTCGAGGCCGCGATCGCGACCCGTTCGCCGGTGGTCACGGTCCCCGGGCGGGTCGCGGGCCGGGCCCGCGCCGCGCTCGAGCGGATGCTCGCCCTGCCGGGGTTGTGACCATGCGCGCGCTCGCCTCCTGCCCCAAGGCCTACCGGGCCGAGACCGAGCGGGCCGTGGACCCCGCGACCACGCTCAAACTGGCCGAGGCCGCCGTGCCCGCGACCGGGATCACGCGGGTGGCCGACATCACGGGCCTGGACCGGGTCGGCATCCCGGTCTTCTCGTGCATCCGCCCGACCGCGGCCGACGGCGCGATCTCGGTCTACAACGGCAAGGGCGCGACCCCGCTCGCAGCCCGGGTCTCGGCCGTGATGGAGGGGGTCGAGCGGTACTCGGCCGAGGTCCACGGCCGCGAGCTCGAGTTCGCCCGCTTCTCCGCGCTCGGGCCCGGGGCGGCCCTGGACCCGGCGGACCTGGTCCTCCCAAACGGCGCGGACCCGGACGCGCCCCTGCCCTGGGTCGCCGGGCGCGACCTCGCGACAGGCGAGGAGGTGCTCGTGCCCGCGCACGCCGTCTTCCACCCCCTGCCGCCGGGGTCGCCCCGGCTCTTCCGGACGAGCACGAACGGGATCGCCTCGGGCAACACCCTCGAGGAGGCGGTCTTCCACGCCCTCGGCGAGGTGATCGAGCGGGACGCCTGGTCGATCGTGGAGGCGACGCGGGACGCCGGCCCGGCGATCGTGGACCCGGTCCACCCGACGGTCCGCGCCCTCCTCGAGCGGTTCGAAGCCGCGGACGTCCCGGTCCTTCTCCGCGAGATCACGAGCGACGTCGGGGTGCCGACGGTCGCGGCCGTCGCGGAGGACCCCGTGCTCCGCGACCCGGCCCTGCTCGTGATCGGGATGGGGACGCACACGGACCCGGACCTCGCGGCCCTGCGCGCCCTGACCGAGGTGGCCCAGAGCCGGGCCACGCAGATCCACGGGGCCCGCGAGGACACGACGACCGGCGACCTGCGCCGCGCGGTCGGGTACGACCGGGCCCGGCGCATGAACCGGTACTGGTTCGAGGCCCGGGACGAGGTCGCGGCCTCCGCGCTCCCGGCGCTCGGCACCGACGACTTCTTCGAGGACGTGCAGCTCATGCTCGCACGCCTGGCCGCGGTCGGGCTCGACCGGGCGGTCGCGGTCGACCTCTCGCGGCCCGAGTGCGGCCTTTCCGTGGTCCGGGTGGTGGTCCCGGGCCTGGAGTGCTACGCGATGGACCCCGAGCGGCGGGGGGGCCGCTGCCGCCATGCCCGGCTGCACCGTCTTTCTCGGCCCGAGCTGTGACCTCGAGACGGCCCGGGCGATCCTCCCGGACGCCGCGTTCCGGCCGCCGGCCGCCCGCGGCGACATCGCCCTTGCCGCGGCCGACGGCGCCTCGGTCATCGTGCTGATCGACGGGGTCTTTCTCCAGGACTGCGCGGTCGGCCACCGCGAGGTCCTCGGCGTTCTCCGGAGCGGCGTCATCGTGGTCGGGGCCTCGAGCATGGGCGCCCTGCGGGCGGCCGAGCTCGACGCCTTCGGCATGGTCGGGGTGGGCGAGGTCTACCGCCGGTACCGTTCGGGCGAGCTCGAGTCCGACGACGAGGTCGCCCTCGTCTACGACCCCGAGTCGGGGTACGCGCTCTCCGAGCCGCTCGTCAACGTCCGCGCGACCATCGAGGCGGCCGTCGGAGACGGCGCGATCGCGCCGGCCGACGCCGACGCCGTGCTCGCGGCCGCGCAGTCCCTCTACTTCCCCGAGCGGACCTGGCCCGCCATCCTCCGCCGGGCGGCCGTTCCGGACGCGGTCCGCGAGGGCCTTGCCCGCCGCCCCCCGGTCGACCTGAAGCGGGCTGACGCGGTGGCGGCCCTCGAGTACGCCCGGGGCCTCCAGGCCTGACTCAGGGGGCCTTCGACCGACGGTACCGCCGGTAGAGGTACCAGGCCACCCCGCCGAGAAGAACGAGCGGCAGGAGCGTGATCGCCAGGACCACGAGCCCCGAGAGGACCGCGACGAAGCCCTGGACCCCGGCACCCAGGACCTCGACGATGGAGGGGAGGGTCCCGCCGGCGAGCGGCGCGGGCTCCTCGAGCCGGAGCGTGATCCGCGAGAACGCGGTCCGGCTCTCGAGGTACCGGAGCCTTCCCGCGATCCGGTCGAGCTCGACCTGGACCCGCTCGACCTCTTCCTGGACCTTCAACACGTCCGCGACGGCGGTCGTGTTCGCCATGATCCGCTGGTACTGCCCGAGCTGCCGGGCGAGCGCGTCGCGCCGCGCCGTGAGGTCGACGAACTCCTCGGTCACGTCCTGGGCCTGGACCGACTCGGACCGGACCGTGCCGACCGTGCGGAGCGCGGCGAGCGCCGCGTCGAACCGGTCCTCGGGGACGCGCACGGTCACGGTCGCGGTCCGCCGGGCCCCGCTCTCGGCCCGGAGTTCGAGCCCGGCCACGGTCCCGTTCTGGTCGGCCGCGACCTCGCGGACCCGGTCGAGGGCCGGCTCGAGGGACGGCACCTCGACCCGCAGGTCGGCGTTCCGGACCAGCTTCGGGTCGGCCGCGTCCACGGTCGCGACGGCCTCCCCGGCCCCGTTGCCCCATAGATCGGGGGGCGCACTGACGGGCCCTCCGTCCGTGTACTTCGCGTCCTGCCCGGCGATGCCCGTGCACCCGGCCGCGCCCAGAAGGAGCGCGAGGACGAGGACGGCGGCGATCCGCTGCATGCACGGATGTGGCGCCGTGGCGGCATAACCATATCGTAGGCTTCGAATCGGTTCGGAGTCACCCGGTCGGAAAGGGCGACTCTTCAGTGCAGAGGACGGGCCCGGCGGGCGAGAGCGGTTCGAAAAAAGGGGGTCAGAGGTCGTTGAAGAGCCAGACCACGTCGGCGAAGTCGACCCGGCCGTTCTTGTTGTAGTCGAAGGTCCCGGCCGGCTCGTTCCCGGCGATCCACGAGAGCTGGTTGAAGAAGAGCACGACGTCGGCGAAGTCCTTCCGGCCGTTCCCGTTCACGTCGTCGCACGTCCCGTCGGCGTCCGTGTCCGTCGGGACGCCTGCGCCGCCCGGAACCACCACGACAACGGCGCCGACCTCGATCCGGTCGACGGCCCGGATCGTGTCGTCGGGGCGCCCCGCGGCCGACGCCGTCAGGGCGACCGTGTAGGTGCCGGGAGCGGCGTAGGTGTACGCGGGGTCTTTCTGCGTCGACGTCGCGCCGTCGCCGAAGTCCCAGCGCCAGCCCGTCGGCCCGCCGAGCGTGGCGTCCGAGAACTGCACGTCGAGCGGGGCCGGGCCACTGACGGCGTCCGCAGTGAAGGCCGCCGCGAGGAGGTCCGGGTTCGCGCTCCCCCCGTCGTAGAGGTACTTCGCGGCCGCCCTATCGGCGGGGTGGAGGGAGACCTGGTTCATGTTGCCGTAGGCGTCCGCGAGGTACACGAACGAGACCTTGCCCGTGTCCGACGGGCCCTGCACCTCCTCCCCGGCGAGGGACGCGATCCCGAGGCAGAACCCGAGGTCGCCCAGCACCCAGGCCTCGATGCTGTAGGCGGGCCCGGCGGCGACGCCCGTCGTCCACTCCCGGGACGAGTCGAGGATGATGTCGGCCTCGACGATCTTGCCGGTGCTGTTGTCGAACCAGTACGTGCTCCCTTCCGGCGTCCCCCAGGCGATCAGGTTCAGCCCGTCGAGGCCCGGGGTGGTGTTCGTCGACGTGCCCGAGCAGTCGATCTGGAAGGTCGCCGGCAGTGCATCGTTCCAGGTGGCCGCCGCGCGGCGGACGGCCGCGGCCCCTCCGGTCACTCCCGGGCAGTTGTCGTTCACGACGAAGACGGGGGCCCTGGCCCACGTCTCCCCGCCGACGCCGAAGCTGACGGCGAACGGGACACGGTTGCTCGTCTCGTTCGTGGTCGTGACGACCCAGACTTTCCCGCTGGACGCGGAGACGGCATACCCGTCGCTCGAGTAGCCGGTCGGCACCCGCACCCGGACCTCGGTGTCGGACCAGCCGACGATCGCGTTCGTGTTATTGACGGGGTCGGTCCGGCCCGACGCCCAGTAGACGCCGCCGTACGCCGTGAACCCGACGTCGGAGCCCGGCCCCTGCGCCCCGAACCCGGTCCCCGCGATCGTGATCACGGTGCCCGTCCCGGCGGACGCGATCCGCGGCGAGACCGAGGTGATGGCCGGGCCGCCGTCGAGGGAACGGCGGACCGATCCTGCCGGCTCCCCGGG
Source organism: Methanoregulaceae archaeon UBA288 (assembly GCA_002495225.1). Lineage (GTDB taxonomy): Archaea > Halobacteriota > Methanomicrobia > Methanomicrobiales > Methanospirillaceae > UBA288. The sequence goes on from DAEF01000222.1 coordinate 15,569, forward strand.
AGCGCTTTCGCCGGCCGGAACCGCCCCGGCGCCCGGCGGGGCCACCACGGCCGCGACCTCTCCGGCGTCCGGCGCCGCGCGGTCGGGGGCCTCGATCGCGGCGACGCTCGCGGCCAGGAGCGCGACGGCGAGAAAGAGCAGGACGCCCCGCCGTGCACGGTGGACGGAATGATGTTCGAACATGGCCTACCTCATCTGGATACTGTCTGATGTACCTCGTTCGCGAGCCGCCATAATGGTTGTCCGGCCCGAAAGAGGGAAACTCTTTCTCGCTGGCGTGCCAGATCGGCCCCCATGGAGAGGGAGCGCAAGCGGGAGTTCCCCGAGCTGAACCCCGACGGCACGGCCATGACCCGGGAGGACCGGGCCGAGTCGACGGGCCGTGCCGAGCCGAAACCCTGGGCCCCGCCGCACCGGCGGCACGAGGACTGAAAGACGGCCCCGGGCCGTCACTTTAACAGCGGCGGCGCCGTACCCTGTACGCATGCGACGCCTGTCCATGGCCGCCCTCCTCGGGGCCGCCCTGATCTGCGCCTGCCTCGCCGGCTGCCTCGCCGACGACCCCACCGCTGCCGCCCGGGCCCCCGACGCGACGGCGCTGCCGGCCCCGAGTCTCGACCCGGGCGCGGCCGTCCCCGCGGGGACCTTCGGCCCGGGCATCGAGCTCGAGGTCGTCTACAGCGGCATGTGGAGCGGGGCCTGGGGCTCTCCCGACGCCGTCAAGTCGGACGAGGGCTTCGGGAACCGGACTCTCCCCCTGCCGCAGAACGCGAACCTCATCCAGGCCAGGTTCCAGAAGCAGGAGACCACGGACGAGCCCCTGGTCCTCCGCCTGGTCCAAAACGGGACCGTCCTCGAGGAGGCGAGCGGCTCGGGCCCGCTCGCGGTGGTGACGCTCGAGGCCACGCCGCGGCCCTAGAGCCAGCCGCGGTCGGCCCAGGCCTCGTACTCGTGGGGCCAGGCGTCGCGGTTCGCCGTGACCAGGTTTCGGAAGTAGGCGCGGGCCTCATCGAGCGCCGCTATCTGGTCGGGATACGCCCTCCGGGTCGCGATCGCGTCCGCGAGCTCGCGCCCGAGGGCCTCGGCCCGCCCGATCGCGCCCGCGAGCCGGCCCGGGTCGGGGCCGAGCGCGACGCCGACGCCCCCGACGGTCTGCGCGCCGAGCATCGCGAAGACCCGGTTCAGGTACGCGACCACCCCGTCCTCCCCCTGGCCGCCCGTGGTGCAGACCGCGCAGCCGTACTTGCCGTCGAAGGCCCGGCAGTGGATCGCGTCGGCCATCCGGTCGATCACCTGCTTGAGCTGCGCGGTCGGGCCGTTGACGTAGTTCGGCGAGCCGAAGACGATCCCGTCGGCCTCCGTCATCAGCCCGAAGACGCGCTGATAGTCGTCGGCCTTCGGGCACTCGCCGGTCGCGTAGCAGGTCCCGCAGGCGTTGCAGAACTCGAACCGGAGGCGGCAGATGTCGACGAACTCCGTCTTTGCGCCGGCCGAGGCCGCGCCGCGGAGGACGGCCTCGACCAGCTGCGCCGTGCGGGACTCGGCCCCGCGCGGGCTCGCACTGATCCCGACGATCTTCATGCTCTCTCCTCGTCCTCGCCTCCCTTAACGGTTTCCGTGGTCAGGTCCGTTCGGCCATGAGCCGCTGCATCACGCCAACGGGGTCGGTCTCTTTCGCCCGCTGCTCTGCGAGCCGCTCCTCGAGAGTCGGGTAGATCGCCTCGTAGAACTGCCCGAGGGGGATCCTCGACTCGCGGCTGTAGTCCCACTCGCGCGCGGCGTCCAGGGCCGCGCCCGGGTCGGATGTCGGGAAGGTTTCGGCCTCCAGGTCATAGACGTGATCGTCGTAATACTTCGTCTGGTTGTAGAAGGTCGCGCAGACCTGGAAGACCTCCAGGAACGAGAACCCGCGGTGCCCGACGGCGGCCCGGATCAGCTCGCGGAGCTGGGAAAGCCGGCGCGAGTATCCCCGCCCGACCCAGGTGGCGCCGGCCGCGATCATCAGCTCCACCGGGTTGAACGGGTACTCGGGCGTCCCCTGCGGCGTCGACCGGCCCGAAAAGCCGAGGGGCGAGGTCGGCGTGTACTGCCCCGTGGTCAGACCGTAGACCCGGTTGTCGTGGACCAGGAGGGTGACGTCGACGTTCCGCTTCGCCGCGAAGAGGAGGTGCTCGAGCCCCTCGCCGTAGCAGTCGCCGTCGCCGGCGCAGGCGAGGACCGTGAGGTCGGGGTTCGCGAGCTTGAGCCCGGTCGCGACGGGCAGGGTCCGGCCGTGGATCGCGTAGAACGAGTTGACGCCCAGGTAGTCGGCCATCTTGCCGTGGCAGCCGATGCCGGTCACGAGCACGATCTTCTCGAGCGGCGTGCCGTCGGCGACGAGCCCGGCGACGACGTCTTTCAGGGCGTGCTCGATCGCGAAGTTGCCGCACCCGGGGCACCAGGTGTTCGCGGCCGACGTGATCAGGTCTTTTGACTCCATTCAGACCACCTCCGCGAGCCGGGCGGCCATCTCCTCGACCGTGAACGGCCGGCCGTCGAAGCGGTGGACGCGGGCGCCGGCCGAGAAGCCGTGGACCCGCATCAGCTGCTCGAGCTGCCCGGTCTGGTTCTCCTCGACCACGACGACCCGGTCGAGCCCGTCCACGGCCCGCCGGAACGCCTCGACCGGGAACGGCTCGAGCACGATTGGCTGGATTACCCGGACGGGGAGTCCGGCGGCGGCCTCGCGCACGGCCCCGACGGTCGAGCCCCAGGAGACGACCCCGACGCGGGCGTCGGTTCCGCCGTAGACGGCCACGGTCTCGTACGCCGCGAGGGCCTCCGCGAGGGCCGCGCCCTTCCGCAGGCGCTTCTCCTGCATCGCGACCGTCGTCTCCGGATCCTCGATCGTGATCCCGGCCTCGTCGTGCTCGTACGAGTTGACCTTGACGACCGCGCCGGGCGTCCCGATCGAAAGCATGGGCGAGACCCCGTTCGCCGTGACCCGGTACCGGAGGTACGGGTCGCGGGGCACGTCGCCCGGCGGCTCCGGCGGGGCCACGACCTCGGTGGCCGGGTCGAACGAGCACGAGTACCCGCCCTCGCAGAGGGTCTTGTCCGCGAGCACGATCGCCGGGACCTGGAACCGCCAGGCCAGGTCGAGGGCCCGGGCGGACCAGAGGTAGGCCTCGTCCGCGTCGGCCGGCGCCACGACCAGGCGCGGGAACTCGCCCTGGCCCGCGTGGCGGGCGAAGAGGAGCTCGGTCTGGCACGAGTACGTGGGCAGGCCCGTGGACGGGCCCGGCCGCTGGCCGAGCACGATCGCGACCGGGAGCTCGGCCTGGCCCGCGAGCGAGAGCGCCTCGGTCATGAGGCAGAAGCCGCCGCCGGAGGTGCCGACCGCGGCCCTCTTCCCCGCGGCCGCGGCCCCGAGGGCCATCAGGATCACCGCGATCTCGCTCTCGGGGTGGACCACGGTCAGGGCCGAGCTCCCGGCGAACCCGGCCAGGAAGTGGAGGATGTTCGAGGTAGGGGTCATCGGGTACGCGATATACGCGTCGAGCCCGCCCTTCACGAGCCCGAGCGCGATCGCCTCGTTCCCGGTCAGGACGGGAAGCGGCTTCATCGGGCCCCGCTCGATCCGGCCCCGCTCCTCGACCGCGTCCCAGGCGCGCCGGACCACGCGGAGGTTCGCGTCGAGATACTTCGGCGGGACCTCTTCGCGGAAGACCCCGTCCACCACCTCCCAGGGGATACCGGCCACCCGGCAGAAGGCACCGACGAGGCCCGAGTTCCGGGTGATGACCGGGGCCTTCTCCTCCCTGACGATCGCATCCAGGTCGACGCCGATCCCCTCGGCCTGCTTCACGGCGGAGGTGTCGTAGACGACCACTCCCCCCTCCGCGAGCTCGGACAGGTGCTGGTCCACGGTCTTCTGGTCCAGGGCCAGGATGACGTCGACCCGGTCGCGGTGGGTCCAGACGGGACGGCCCGCGGACCGGACCACGGCGAAGTTGTGCCCGCCCCGGATCAGGGACGGGTAGTCGTAGTACATGTAGACGTAGCGGCCGAGCCTGGCCATCAGGTGGTTGAGGATCGCGCTCGCCTTGTTGATCCCCTCCCCGGCCCTGCCGCCGATCAGCACTGAAAACTCCTGCACGATGAACGCCTCTACACCCTGAGGAGGCACCCGGAAAGAAAAACCTTCGCGCACCGCCGGGGACACGGGGATAGGTATTACCGGGTTGACGGACACCACTGGTCGATGCACACCCTGGTCCTGCTCCGGCACGGCGAGAGCCTCTGGAACAGTGAGGACCGGTTCACGGGCTGGACCGACGTGGACCTCAGCGAGAAGGGCGTGCAGGAAGCCATCGACGGCGGCCGGCTGCTCAAGGAAGGCGGCTACGTGTTCGACGTCGCCTACACCTCGGTGCTCAAGCGGGCGATCAAGACGCTGTGGATCGCCCTCGAGCAGATGGACCAGATGTGGATCCCGGTCCACAACACGTGGCGCCTCAACGAGCGGCATTACGGCGCGCTGCAGGGCCTCAACAAGGCCGAGA
>DAEF01000050.1 GCA_002495225.1 Methanoregulaceae archaeon UBA288
GCTGCAGGAAGTCCTCGCGGATCATCCGCGTCACCTCGAGAACGGCCTTCTCGCCCTCGGGGAGGGCGTCGGGCCCGACGAGCTGGACGATCTCCTGCAGCTCGGCCTCCTTCTGGAGGAGGTACATGGTCCGGTCCCGGAGCGCGTTCCAGTCGGGCGCGACCGTGTCGGCGTACCAGTCCTTCAGGCCGTCGAGGTAGAGGGAGTGGGACTTTATCCAGCTCACGGAGGGGAAGTGGCGGCGGTAGGCCAGGTTCGTGTCGAGCGCCCAGAAGGTCCCGACGATCCGGAGCGTGTTCTGCGTGATCGGCTCGGAGAAGTCCCCGCCGGGAGGCGAGACCGCGCCGACAACCGTGACCGAGCCCGAGCGGTCACCCGCCCCCAGGCATGCCGACCGACCGGCCCGCTCGTAGAAAGCCGCGAGCCGGGCCGCGAGGTACGCGGGATAGCCCTCCTCGCCGGGCATCTCCTCGAGCCGTCCCGAGACCTCGCGGAGGGCCTCGCCCCACCGGGAGGTGGAGTCGGCGAGCAGGGCCACGTCGTACCCCTGGTCGCGGTAGTACTCGGCCATGGTGATGCCGGTGTAGATCGAGGCCTCGCGGGCCGCGACAGGCATGTTCGAGGTGTTGGCGATCATGATCGTCCGCTCGAGCAGGGGGTGGCCCGTGCGCGGGTCCACGAGCTCGGGGAACTCGGNNCGCGCTCGCCGCAGCCGATGTAGACCACCACGTGGGCGTCGGCCCAGCGGGCGAGGGTCTGCTCCGAGACGGTCTTGCCCGTCCCGAAGCCCCCGGGGATCATGGCCGTGCCCCCCTTCGCGATCGGGAAGAGCGTGTCGAAGATCCGCTGCCCGGTCATCAGCGGCAGGGTCGGGTCGAGCTTGCGCAAGTACGGCCGGCCCTTCCGCACGGGCCAGGCCTGCCCCATCGGGACCGGCCGGTCCCCGTCGAGCCGGGCGACCTCGTCGTCGATCGTCAGCGGACCGTCCGCGACGCACTCGACGGCCCCGCGCATGTCGGGGGGCACGAGGATCCGGTGGTCCAGGTGGTACTCGCGGACGGTCCCGAGCACGTCCCCGGGACCGACCGCGTCGCCCTTGCGGACCGCCGGTTCGAACTCCCAGCGCCGTGCGTGGTCGATCCCGGGAACGCGGAGCCCGCGGGAGATGAAGTCGCCGCTCCGCTCGGCGAGGAGCGGGAGCGGGCGCTGGACCCCGTCGTAGATGGAGGCGAGCAGCCCTGGGCCGAGCTCCACGCGGAGGGGTTCGCCCGTGTTCTCCACGACCTCGCCCGTCCTGAGACCGGTCGTGTCCTCGTAGACTTGGACGACCGCGACGTCCTGGTCGAGCCGGATCACCTCGCCCGTGAGGGCCTCCTCGCCGACCATGACCACGTCGTACATCCTGGAGCCGCGCATGCCCCCGGCATGGACCACCGGCCCCGAGACCCTGATCACTTCACCCTGGATCATAACTACCGCCTCAACACGACGTTGTACCCGATGGCCCGCCGGAGGAGCCGCTCGATGTAGCCAATCCCCCCGCCGCGGCGGGACCGCCCCGGGATCGGGATCACGATCGGGCGAGAGGACCGTTCGATCCGGGTCATCAGCCGCTCGTCGAGCCCCTGCATGAAGTCCTCGTTGACCGCGATGATCCCGGCATCGCCCTCCTGCATCAGCTCGGGCAGGATCCACCGGGCCTCCTCGTCATTCCAGGCCTCCCGGGTATCGACGCCCGCCATGCGGAACCCGGCGGCCGTGTCCGGGTCGGTCAATACCATGAACCTATACATGGATCAGCTCCGCCTCCAGCTCCTCGTCGGAGAGCCCCGCGTCACGGCACCGGGCGATGATCCTGAGGTTCGTGACCTCGATCAGGAAGATGTACATGAACCCGACGACGAGCGTGACGCTGAGCGGGTCCCGACGGAAGAGCGAGGCCCCCGCGCGGTCGAGGTGCCGGTCGAGCTCTTTCAGCACCGGCGACAGGCGCCCGGTCACCTTCGCCTCGGCCACCAGGGGGCGGACGAAGGCGAACCGTGTCCCCTCGAGTCGTTCCATTGCCGTCGTGAGATCGCCGTCGGCGACCATCGCCCCGAGCGTTTCCGTCGGCAACTCCGCGCCGCCCTCGAGGAGGAACCGCTCCCCGTCCTCCAGGCCGACGCCGTCGCGGAGGAAGGCGATCACGGTCTTGAGGTTGGTGACGTCGATCTCGGTGCCGACGAGTTGCTGGAGGGCAACTGCCGCGGGCCGCCGCCCCTGCACGGCGTCCCGGGCGTAGTCGAAGTAGTACCTGTCGAGCGCGTGCTCCATCACGAGCAGGTCGCGCGACCTGCTCCACTCGTCGATGTGCGGGGTGAGCGGCCGGGCGTAGTCGATCCCCCAGGTCGCGAGCAGGTCGATGACCTCCCGGACGTCGTTCTGCTTCAAAAGCTCGACCAGGGTTGCCTCGTCGAGAGTGCCGGCCGGGACGAGGGCTTCACGGATCTCGTCGGGCGGGGAGTGGACGTTCTTGCCGCGGAGGATCGTCTTCAGGTTGTGCACGTCCCAGCGGTTCAGGAAGATGCGGACGTACCGGGTCTCGTCGTGGTCCTCGAACATCCTGAGGATCTTCGAGTACGTCTTCGCGAGGTGCCTGCGGAGAGCGTTCTCGATGCAGACGATGCTCGACTTCCAGACGCAGGAGGTCTCGAGCTCCTCGCGGTACGGCGTCTTCTGGAGCTCGGCGATCATGGCGTCGAGGTCGGGGAGCAGGATGAGCGCCCGGAGCCGCTCCGGTCCGAGCAGGTTTCCGTACATGCCCCGCACGCGGGCGTTGATATATCCCTGGTCCATCACGCCCCTCCGTAGAGCAGGTCGTAGAGCTCCCGGCGATAGACCTCCTCGGCCCGCGCGAGGCGGGACTCGAAGGTGTTGTCGACCCGGATGCGTCCGTCGGCCGAGTCCACGACCACGCCGCCGGTGGTCTCGAGATCGGGCAGCACCGGGGGCCCGCGGGGCGAGCCCTCGAGCAGGGCCCGCACGGTCGCCTCGTCGCGCGGGTCGACATGGACCCGGGCGCCGTCTTCCCCGAGCGTATCGAGGGCTTCGTGCAGCAACCCCTTCAGGATGTCCGGGTACCCGTCCTGCCCGCGCCGGCAGGCCAGCTCCTCCCGAGCCGCTGCGACCGCGTTTTCGAGGTGCTCCTCGCGGACCCGGGCGATCCCGGCTTTCTCATCCTCCCGCGCCCGGTAGAGCCGCTGGTGACGTTCGACCTCGATCCGCCTCGCGGCTTCGGCCATGTGGCCGGCCCTGACCTCGTCGGCCTGCCGCCGTGCCGCGTCGAGCGTCTCTTCGATGTAGGCCTCCGCCGCCGCCCGCACCTCCCGGACGCGCAGGGCGGCGTCCATCTCCATCGATCGGATCAGTTCTTCGTACGCCATCCGTCCCTCACTTCACCCCGGGGAGCGCGTGTCGCTCCCCGCTTGCTCGGTCTCGCGTCCCTCCCAGGATCGCCCCGCGCTTCCGCTCAGATCATGAAGATGATCATCGCCGCTACCACGAATCCCAGGATGACCAGCGTCTCGGGGATCGCAAGAAGTATGATCGCCGCCCCCACGAGTTCAGGGTTCTCTGCAATTGTACCCGCTCCCGCCGGCCCAATCCTTGATTGGGCCCATGCAGTGCCGATCGCGCCAACGCCAAATGCGATAGCAGCTCCGATTGGAACCTCCCAGGCCATTGTCCTCCACCGTGTCTCTCATTCCTCTGTACTTAGATAAAGGTAACCCGGAAAATTTTTAAATTAAAATATCCACATGGTAAGGGTTCGCGTTTCCAAGTATGGGTGAGAAAGCTGTTCAGGACTCCGGGTGATGACCGAAGGGGCGGTACGGATGTCCGCCCCCCTCGTAGAACTTGGAGTTGAACTCGACGAGGTGGAGACGGACGGACTGGATGAACGGGCTGAACATGCCCATGACCAGGTTCATCAGGTGGAGAACGACCGCGATCAACCCGCCGACCAGGATCGTTCCGACCGCGCCGGCGAGCTCGTTCGCCACGGCGGCGAGCATCACAGAGGCCATCCCGATCGCCATGAGCCGTGCGTATGACATGATGTTGCCCATCGTCCCCATGATATCCAGGGCTCCCCGGACCCCGCCGCCCCAGAGAAGGAGCGGCAGCCCGACCGCAATCAGCACGGCCCCAAGGATCATGAGCGGGGGCGAGAGCAGACCGATAACGGCGAGGAGTGCGACCAGAATGCCGATCACGACCGCGATCATCCCGCACTTCTCGCAGACATGCCGGCGATTGTGATGCGCGATTGCGTTCGCCACCCCGATCCCGAGCCCGACGAGGATGTGGAACACGCCGATTGCGATCGCGAGGATGAGGAGCGGGATCATCGCCTCCATCCGGTTCCATTCGACCCCGGCGATGGTGACCGGGTGGAGCCATCCCATTGTCTCCCCGAGGTCGCCGAAGAACTCGCCGAAGAGGAAGCCGAAGACGATCGTCGGGATCGCCGAGATGACGAAGATCATCGAGAGCTGGCGAAGCCACTCCCGGTCGGGGAACCGCCATCGGAGGACGAGGGCGAGCACCATGATGAGAAGGCCATAGCCGATGTCGGCCACGATGAGGCCGAAGAAGATCGGAAAGAAGATGGCCATGAACGGTATCGGGTCGACTTCCTGGTACTTCGGAGACCCCATCAGGCGGGTGAAGAACTCGAAGGGCCGCGCCCAGAACGGGTTGGCGAAGCAGCAGGGCGCATCCGCCAGCTCCCCGGGCGTCGCGGGCACCTCGGAGAGAACCACCCGCTCCCCGAAGGCGTGCCGGAGGCGCTCCCGGGCGCTCGGGATCGACCGCTTCGGTATCCAGCCCCTGGCCATGAAGGTGTAGTCGGTGCGTGCGAACCGCGAGAAGACCGCGAGCTCGTTGCGCTGCTCCTCCAGGAACCGCTGCATGCCGCGGAGCTCCCGGCGCCAGCGGCTCGAGAGGGCGGCGAGCTCCGCGTCGATCCGCCCGATCTCCTCGTGCCCCTCCTCCTGCCGCCGTCCGATGGAGGCAATCGCGTCATCGATGGGCATGTTCGCGTAGTCAGGGGGGATGCGGACCTCGTTGACGTTCTGCGAGAACAGGAAGGCGTGCACTTCCCGCGAGTACCACTTGTTGAAGATGGTGATGGCGGCGATGGTCGTCTCGTCGAGCTCCGCCGAGATGTACTCGAACTGGTTGTGCGTGATCTCCCGCAGCCTTGGCAGGATCTCCTCGAAGAGGTGGGCGTACTCCTTCTGGAGCAGGAGGACGGTCATCTCGAACCCCTCGAGCTCGGGGAGCGCGTCCTCGATCGGCTGGAGGCGGCGGAGGATCCGGACGTAGCGTTCGAGCGTTGTCGCGGTCAGCTCCAGGTCGGCCTTCCGGTTCGACCGTTCGAGCGTGATCGCGTCGAGCCCCTCAAGCCGGCCGCGGACGAGTGCGAGCGCCTCGTGAAGCGGGCGCCCCCTCAGATCCGCGCCGACGTCCTCCAGCGGCACGTCCTCACCGGGCCCCGCCGGGAGCAGCTTCAACAGGCCGTTCACCTTCAGCAGCAGCTGGTCGACCTCGACCGCCGGGGCCTCGTCGATCCGCCGCAGCTCCCCCGGCCCCGGCGCTGCGCCGGGGGCCAGGTCGACGAGGTGGACGGTGCCCTCCTGGTAGAGCGTGTCGACGATCTGCCCGGCCTCGCTCTGCGGGCCGACCACCAGGATGCTGCTCATCTTCTGAAGCATCGTTCAGGACACCCGTACGACGTATGCAACCAGCTCGGCCGCCACCTCGGGCACGCGGCGCTCCATGGCCGACGACAGGGCGTGTTCCCGTTGGGCGGCAGTCCGCCGCGCCTCCCCGATCTCCTGCTCGAGCGCGGCCATCGCCGCCTCGTAGCGTGCCGCCGCCGCCGCGCGCCCCTCCGCGTCGGCCTGCTCGATCATCCGCTGCCCGTCGCGGACGGCGGCCTCTTTCCGGGCGTCGGCATCGGCGCAGGCGCACGCATACTCGTCGGCCAGGGCGATCTCCTTCTCCCGTACCTGCTCCAGCAGGGTCTTCTCCTCCGACATCTCGATCACAACCCGTGCCTCGACCGCATGCCCCCCGTGATACCGTGATTGGCCACCTTTCGGCCGGCCTCGCGGTAATGGCTGACGCTGTTCCGGCCCGTCCTGGCGATGCGCTCCTCGCACCGGCGAAGGACGGTGTTCTGCAGTTCCCGGATCAGGTCTCGGTCAATGGGCACCATGGCTAGCGAACGGGGGTTGCGCGTTATTCGTCTTCAACCGGCATAAAGTCTTGCATGATCGATCATGTCAATTCCGATGGTTTCGCGATCGGAAGGGTCGCATCGGCCTCAGTGGAGACCCGGTGATTCAACCGCTGTCGCCGGGGCAGAGCCAACGCGAGCGCGAAGGCGCATCGGCGGTGTTTGTCCGCCGCCAGCCAGTGCCGCGACCCGCAGGCTTATCCATCGATGGAGCCTTGCCTTCATCGATGGAGATGCACCGATGATCGTCGGGGCCGACGAGGCCGTCCGCCCGCCCCGTGCGGGTGTCGAGGCCGTGCTCGCGTATCTGCCGGTCTTCGAAGACCCCCGGTTCCTGCCCGAGGTCGTCGTGGACGAGGAGGAGGGGTGGGCCCTCGAGCAGTACACGCGCGAGGTCTACGAGTTCGAGCGGACCCTCTACCGGTCGGGCTTTGTCGTCCGGTTCGACTGGTCCCGCTGGGAACCCGAGGCGTTCCGGTACTACCGCGACCCGTCCCTGCTCGCGACCGCTGGCTGCGGCGAGATCCGGCGGCTGCTGACGTTCCACGTCAGGAAGAACGTGATCTGCGAGGGGCACCTCGCGGTGATGCTCCGCGACGGCCACATCCAGGCCATCCTCCGGCGGCTCGCGGCGCTCGCGGACGGGTCCGCCGACGATGCGGACGCCCTCCGGCCGGCAACCCGCTTCTGATCGGCTCGAACGACCGCCCCTGCGGCGGCGTGCTCGCAGACGCTCCGGAGTGTGGGCGGAGAACGGTTTCGCTCTGTCCCGGAGCTCCGGCTGGCTGCCGTCGCAGAAGGGCGTGCCCGTGGCCCCGCACCGTCAGAGGGCGCCCGGTTCTCACGGTATACGGTTCCCCCTCGCCCCATTCGATCGCCTCTCCCTCCGCATCGCAGACGATCCGCTGCCTCGCGAGCGGGACGCCCCCCGCGACGATGTTGGGGCCGTTCCGGGCGACCAGGACCGCCCGGCGATGCCTGCCCCCTGGGACTCTCCGGCACAATCCGGATCGAGGGTGTCTGGACGAAGGCCCGCATTTACGCATTCGCACTGCCGGCGGCCGGAGACGGTGATGGAGGAAAGTCGACCGGGGGAATCATGCCCCTGTCGCGGACCGCCGGAGCGACTCTTCGACGAGCCGGCTCACCCCGCCGGCGGGGGCACAAACGGGGGGAAGGTCACCGGGCCGAACGGGTCGAGGGTTCCATCGAGGAGCCGGGCCCATGTCGTCCTCGCAAACGGGGGAAGGGTCGACAAGACCGGGTTCGCACAGCAGGCCGGCAGGAAGGCAGGGTCGAGCGTGCCGAGCCGCTCCCCGCCCTCGAGGACCGCGGCCGAGCGGATCGCCCGGGCCGACGGGGGCGCGTACCAGCCCGGCCCGGCCGGGTCGCGGCAGCGGGCGACGGGCCGGACGACGTAGACGGACTGGGCATCGCCGTACCCGCCCTGAACGTAGAGGAGGACCAGGACGGCCTGGTCGTGCGAGCCCTCGGCGACGAGTGTTCCGGGCTCGAGGTGCGGGCCGGCGCCCGTCACCGGCGGGACGGCGGCGAACAGCAGGAGCAAAAGCAGCACGGGCGATCGTCGGAACATGGGCGATCGCGGGACGATTGGCGGGCCGGACGAAAAGGATTTCGACTCTTCCAGGCACGCGGTTGCCCGGATCGCCACGGGGCCGCTTCTCCGTCACGGGCGACGAGAGGACGGTTGAATGGGAACCCAGTCCCTTCGGTGTGGCCGTACCGACGCCCTCCTCGCTCACCTCTGTCCAGTGCAGTGGTACAGAATGTGGTCGAATCACCGCGATCCGGGCCATCGTTCAGGGGGTGGTGAACGGCGAGGGGGCGAATGGCCGCGCAGCTCTGGAGTGAACGAAAAAACCTCGAAAAGAATAGCGGGCCTGAAGGGATTTGAACCCNNCTCTGCCAAACTAAGCTACAAGCCCGTACCTGCGCCTACATAGATAGCCGCTTCGGAGACATAAATCTGACGGCTCTGCCCCCGGATCTGTCGTATGGCTGAGTTAATATGGCCCAAAGACCCATCTCTCACCACATGGCTGACGCCGATCTCCAGGAGCCGCAGGGGGAGGTCGAGTACATGGTGCTCGGCTGCGGCTCAATCGGGTACAACGTTATCGAGGAGCTCGAGTCGGAGACCCGGTCGATCCTGGTGGTCGACAAGGACGAAAAACGGGTCAAGGACCTTCTCGACCAGAACTACGACGCGGTCACGGGGGACATCAGGGATCCCACCCTCCTGGACACCCTCCGCGTCCCCAAGGTCGTCTTCGTCCTCTCGAGCGAGAAGGACGCCAACCTCGCGGCCGTCCAGGCGATCAAGGCCCGGTACCCCGAGGCCGAAGTGATCGCGCGGGCGATGGACCCGCTCTCGCAGAGCGCGCTCGAGGCTGCCGGGGCCGAGAACGTGATCTACCCGCAGGAGGTGGTCGCGAAGGCGGCCGTGCACCAGATCCGGCGGCTCCACGTCACCCGGATCGCCCAGCGCCTCTTCCGGCTGCTCGAGTCGTGGGAGGGCGTTCTCGGGATCGTCACGCACAACAACCCCGACCCCGACGCCATCTCCTCCGCGATGGCCCTCGCCGCCATCGCCCGCGCCGCCTCGGACCGCCGCCTCCAGACCCGGATCCTCTACGACGGGAACATCGGCCACCAGGAGAACCGGGCCTTCGTGAACCTCCTCGACATCCGCATGGAGAAGTGCACGGCCCAGCAGCTCAAGGAGTGCCGGTACCTCGCCATGGTCGACGCGTCCGCCCCGGGGATCAACAACACCATACCGCGCGGCACTCCCATCAACATCGTGATCGACCACCACCGGACCGAGGAGCAGGTCGTCACCGCGACCGACTTCGTCGACATCCGGCCGGGCATGGGCGCGACGGCCTCGATCCTGACCCAGTACCTGCAGGACCTCGATGTCCCCGTCGACAAAAAGGTCGCCACCGGCCTCCTCTACGGCATCCGGGCCGACACCCGGGACTTCCGCCGGAACGTCACCCCGCAGGACCTCAACTACGTCGCGTTCCTGATGCCGCTCGCCGACAACGAGCTGCTCGACAAGATCATGAGCCCGTCGATCTCGAAGGAGACCCTCGACGTCCTCGGCAAGGCGATCCAGGACCGGGTCATCCGCTCGGGCTACCTCTTCTCGAACGTCGGGTACATCCGGAACCGGGACGCCCTCCCCCAGGCCGCCGACTACCTGCTCAACCTCGAGGGGGTGAACACGGCCCTGATCTATGGGATCGGCGACACGGGGATCATCCTGATCGCCCGGTCGCGGGACGTCCGGATCAACCTCGGGAACGTCCTCGCCGAGGCCTTCGGCGAGATCGGCGACGCGGGCGGTCATCCCAACATGGCAGCGGCCGTGATCCCGCTCACGGTCTTCTCGATGGTCGAGGACAAGGAAAAACTCCTCTCGCTCGTGATCGACCCGATCCTCAAACGGTTCGAGAACATCGTCGGCCTCGAGAAGAAAGAGGGGGCGCAATGAACTATGAGGACTGGGCTCCCCTCTACAACGAGATCCTGGAGTATTTCGAGTTCGACGGCGACGCCGACACGGATGCGGCCGACCTGCTCGCGAACCTCCTTCCGCGTGACGACCTCTCCTGCCTCGACGACCTGATCCGGGGCCGCGAGGTCACGGTCTGCGGCAACGCCCCGACCCTCGTGCGCGAGCTCGGGCGGATCCGGGGGGTCGTGATCGCCGCGGACGGGGCCGCCGACGTCCTCTACGCCCGCGGCATCCGGCCCGGTGCGGTCTTCACCGACCTCGACGGCGCCACCGATGCATTCCCCCGGATGAACCGCGAGGGAACGGTCATGGTCGTGCACGCCCACGGCGACAACACGGACCTCCTCCGGCGCTGGGTCCCTCGCTTCGAGGGGCCGATCGTCGGGACCACCCAGGGCCCGCCGCTCCCCCACGTCCACAACTTCGGCGGCTTCTCCGACGGGGACCGGGGCGCGTTCGCGGCCCACCACCTCGGCGCGGCCCGGGTCGGCTTCGCGGGCTTCGACCTCGACGACGACTCGGTCAACCCGATCAAGCGCGGCAAGCTCCGCTTCGCCCGCCGGCTCCTCGCCCTGCTCGGCCATGAGCTCTAGCGCGGTCCTCCTCGACGGGTACGTCGACGAGCCCGCCTGCCTCGGGGTGCCGCCGTACGTCTCACCAGAGGTGCGCGGGCTCGCGGGCGTCCTCTTCGAGCGGGGGTACGCCGTCCGGTATCTCACGATCGACCAGCTCCGGCTGGACCCCGCTCTCCTCGGCGAGCTCGACCGGGCCGACCTGGTCGTGGTCCACGCGGGCACGACCGTGCCCGGCAAGTACCTCGCCGGCACGCCCGCGACCCTCGACGAGCTCCGCCAGCTCGGCCGGCAGCTCCGGTCCCCCGCGACCGCCATCGGGGGCCCGGTCCTCTTCGGGTACGCCCACGGCGGGGGCGAGCGGGCCGTGCCCCCGGGGCTCGACGACTACGACCTCCTCCTCGCCGGCCATCCGGCTGCGGCCCTCGAGTCCGCGTTCGCCGGCGGCGAGCCGCGCGGCAGCTACGACTACACCGCCACGGACCCGTTCGCCGTTGCCGGCGCGGCGATCCTGCCCCAGCACCCGTCGTTTCCCCACGTCGTCTGCGAGCTCGAGACCGCGCGGGGCTGCGCACGCCAGGTCGTCGGCGGCTGCTCGTTCTGCACCGAGCCGTTCTACGGCCCGCCCCGCTACCGCTCGACCGCGGCCGTCGGCGAGGAGGTCGCGGCCCTCTCAGCGCACGGCGCCCGCCACTTCCGGCTCGGCCGGCAGCCCGACCTCCTCGCGTACGGCGCCCTGCCCGGCGCCGACCCCGTCCCCGACCCCGACAAGATCGCCGCGCTCTTCGCCGCTGTCCGGGCCGGGGCGCCGGATCTCCTCACCCTCCACATCGACAACGTCAACCCCATCACCGTCGCCCGGCACGAGGAGGCCGCCCGGGCCGCCCTCGCCGAGATCGTCACGGGCCACACCCCCGGCGACGTGGCCGCGTTCGGGATGGAGACGGCCGACCCCGCGGTCGTCGCCGCGAACAACCTCAAGGCCTATCCCGACGAGGTCTTCCAGGCGATCGAGGTGGTCAACGAGGTCGGCGGGGTCCGGACCGGCGGCATCCCCGAGCTCCTCCCCGGCCTGAACTTCGTGCTCGGCCTGTCGGGCGAGAGCCCGGCCACCTACGACCTCGACCTCGCGTTCCTCCGCCGGGTGCTCGAGGCCGGTCTCCTCGTCCGGCGGATCAACATCCGCCGGCTGATGCCGTTTCCCGGCACGCGGGCCTTTGCCGAGAACACGCTCGGCCTCTTCGACCGCGAGTTCAGGCTGTTCAAGGAGGCGGTCCGGGACGGGATCGACCGGCCCATGCTCTCCCGGGTCTTCCCGATCGGGTCCGTCGTCCGGCACGCAGTCGTCGAACGGACGGGGACGCTCTCGTTCGCCCGGCCGCTCGGGTCGTACCCGATCCTGATCGGCCTGCCGCTCGCCCTTCCCGTCGGGACCGTGCTCGACGCGGTCGTGATCGACCACGGGCAGCGATCGGTCACGGCCCTGCCGGCCCCGGTCCCGGTCAACACCCTGCCCCTCGCCGCGCTCCGCTGGCTCCCCGGCGTCGGCAAGAAGCGGGCGGCCGCGGTCGCGGCGAAGCGGCCGTTCCGGTCGCTCGAGGCATGGCGCCGGGTCGCGGGCGAGACCCCGCTCGACGCCCTCCTCGACCTCTCCTAGATCTCGCGGAGCTCGACGACCTTCATGATGTCGTTCCGCGTCACGATCCCCATGAGCTCGCCGCCCTCGACGACCGGCACCCGGCCGATATTCTGGGCCGACATCACGCGGAGCGCGTCCACCACGGGGGCATCGGGCGGGAGCGAGATCGCACCCGGGTGCATCACGTCGCGGACCAGGAGGGCGTCGCGGTCGATCGGGTTCGCCCGGTGGATGTCGTCGAGCGTGACCATCCCCACCAGGGCGCCGCGCTCGAGCACGGGAAACCCGAGGTGCTTGGTCGCGTACATCTGTTCGAGCACCTGGTGGACGGGGGTCGTGGGGTCGACGGTCATCACCTCGCGGCTCATGATCTGGCCGAGGGTCACGTCCTGGAGCAGGAACGTGTACCGGATCGCGCTCGACTCCTGCGAGGCCCCGATGTAGATGAAGAACGCGAT
>DAEF01000166.1:0-10381 GCA_002495225.1 Methanoregulaceae archaeon UBA288
TGGGCGATCCCGTCCTTGGAGCCCATCAGGGCGAGCACCTCCGTCACCGGGTCGAGCTCGATGCCGAAGCGGCGGCCGTACCAGTTCGCGGCCGCCTCGCGGAACGCGGGCATGCCCGCGTACGACGGGTAGTGGTGGTTCGCCGGGTCGCGGGCCGCGGTGCAGAGCGCTTCGACCACGTGCGGGGGGGTCGGAAGATCGGGGTCCCCGACCCCGAGGTCGATGATATCCGCACCGGACCGGGCCTTCTCGGCTTTCATCGCGTCGATCCTGGCGAAGAGGTACGGGGGGAGAGAGCTGAGCCGGTCGGCGTACATGCGACCGATCTATTGGCCCGGCCCCATCTTTAACCTGAGGACGGTCAGTACCCGGTCGCGTAGTACCAGCCGTTCTCGGAGACCAGCCGGACGGGCACGCCGAAGAGCCCGCCGATCCGCTCGTCGGTCAGGACCGACGCCTTGGGGCCGTCCGCGGCGATCCTCCCGTCCCGCATCAGCACGATCCGTCCGCACTCGGGGATGATGTCGTGGAGCTGGTGGGTCACGACGATGACGGCCGTGCCGGCCCGGGCCACCTCGCGCAGGGTCTGGCGGAGCGTGTGGAGGGCCGCGAGGTCCAGGCTGTTGGTCGGCTCGTCGAGCAGGAGCGCGGCCGGGTCATGGACCAGGGCGCGGCCGATCAGAAAGCGGCGGGCCTCGCCCGAGGAGAAAGACGCCATCGGCCGGTCGACGAGGTGCCCGATCCCGAGGAAGCGGCAGATCTCGTCGGCCTTTTCGACCATCGCGTCGGTGACGACGTGGTTGAAGAGACCGATCGAGGAGAAGAAGCCCGAGAGGACGACCTCGCGCCCGGAGACGTCCCGGGCGTACGCCTGCTGGAGGTCGTTCGAGACGACCCCGATCGCGCTGCGCAGGTCGAAGACGTCCCAGGTCGATTGTCCCCGGCAGGCGAAGACGGTCCCCTCGCACCGGACCGGGTAGAACTCGCGGAGCACGGTCCGGATCAGGGTCGACTTCCCGGCCCCGTTCGGCCCGAGGATGGCGAGGTGCTCGCCCTCGTCGAGCCGGAGCGAGACCGCGTCGAGGACGATCCGGCCATCGCGGACGACCGTGACGTCGCGGAACTCGAGGAGGGGCGGGCGGGCGGTCATCGCCACTCGAGCGCGAGCGGCTTTCGCCCGGGGACGCGGGACGGCGCGAACCGCGGGTAGCCGCACATCAGCGCGTGGGCCGGCACGTGGCCGGGCGGCAGGGCGAGCGCCGACCTGAGGGGCTCCCAGCGGGCGGCCGCGATCATCAAAAAGCCGGCCCAGCAGGTGCCGAGGCCGTGGGCCGGGGCGACCGCGTCGACCCACGTGAGGGCGATGATGCCGTCCACGAGCGCGGACGGGTCCGGGACATGGGCCACGACCAGGTGGGGCGCGCCCAGGCAGACCGGGTCCCGGCCCCCGTCCCACGCCGCGACCAGGGCCGCGAGCTGGGCCGGCGGCAGCAGCGGGGCGTCGGACACCGCCTCGTGCCGCATCCAGTCGACGGCGAGGCCGGCGAGGCGGCGCACCCCGGCCGGGTCGTGGACGACGAGCCACCCGACAGGCTGCCTGTTGCCGGCCGAGGGGGCGTACCGGGCGACGTCGAGGACCGCCGCGATCGTCTCGCGCGAAACGGGGCGATCGGCGTAGCGCCGGGCCGACCGGCGCGACTTCAGGTACCGGCCGAGCGCGTCGGGCGAGAGGCTGCCCGTCTCGCCGCCGCCCCCGGTTCCGGTCCCTCCCCGGTGCGCGAGCGCGCCAAACGGGCAGAAGGCCTCGCAGTGGCCGCAGTCGATGCAGAACGGCTCCCGCCCCGGGACGACCGCGGGGACGTCGCCAGCGGCGCCGGCGGCGATGACGCCGACCGGGCAGACTGCGGCGCAGACGCCGCACCCGGTGCACAGATCCGGGTCGATGGTGATGGTGTCCATGGTGATCTCTTCGCGGACTCGCAATGATGATGGGGAGACCAGGCCGATAAATGGAGATGCCGCTGCACCCGGGAGCGGAGGTGCCCCGGCGGGCCTTTGCCATGCAGATGTGCAAGGCAAAACACATGAACTATTTACGGGAACGGCGCATGGCTATTCAGTACGCAGTATGCTCGCCCTGCACTCGCTCCTCCTCCTCGTCTCGGCCCTGCTGACCGGCGTCCTGTCCGCCTACGCGTGGCACCGCCGGTCGGCCAGCCCCGTCACGGGGTACGCCGCGTGCTTCCTGGCGGCGATCGCCCTCTACGTCGGGGGCTACGCGATGGAACTCGGGGTGACGGACATCGGATCGGTCCTCTTCTGGGTCCGCGTGGAGTACCTGGGGATCGCCGTCGTCCCTCCCCTGGTGATCGGCATGGTGCTCGAGTACACCGGGCAGGGCCGGTACCTCACCCGGCCGTTCCTCGCCGCGCTCTTCGCCGTCCCGGCGGTCACCCTCGTCCTGGTGATGGCCATGCACCCGCTCCACTACGCGACGGTCGGGCTCGACGTCGGCGGCGCCGTCCCCCGGTTCACCTTCGCGGCGGGGCCGTGGTACTACGTGAACGCGCTCTACGCCCTGGTCGCCGAGATGGCCGCCGTCGCCCTGCTCGTCCTGGCCTATCTCAGGTCGGCCCACGCCATCTACCGGCAGCAGATGCTGATCCTGCTGATCGGCGCGGGCATCCCGATCGCGGCCCACATCGCGTACCTCACCGGGCTCTCGCCCGTCCCCCGGATCGACCTGACCCCGTTCGCCCTCCCCGTCACGGCGGCGGCCTTCACGGTCGGCGTCGTCCTCTACCAGCTCTTCGACCTTGCCCCGGCGGCCCACTCGATGGTCTTCGAGCGGATCCCGATCGGCGTCCTCGTCGTGAACGGCACCGGGCAGGTGGTCGAGGCGAACCCGTCCGCGACCGAGCTGCTGGCACTCGACAATCGCTCCCCGGTTGGCCTGCAGCTCGAGGAGGCCGCGCAACGCTTTCCCGCCCTGCCCGGGGCCGTGAAGACACCCGGGGAGACCGAGGTGCACGACACCGGCCGCACCCGCACCGCCGTCGTTTCGACGGTTCCCCTCGCCGACGGGCCGAACAGCACCGTCGGCACCGTCGTGCTGATCCGTGACGTCACCCTCCACCGCTCCGCCGAGGATTCGCTCGCGCGAAAGACCGCGGACCTCGAGGCGGCGAACCGGCGGCTCTCGCTCCTCGCCACCTTCACGCGGCACGACCTGGCGAACCACCTGGTCGCGCTGGAGGGCTACCTCTCCCTCCTCCGCGAGGAGCCGCGGGGCCCGTCCACCCCCGAACTGGTCGAGCGGCTCGCCGCGGCCGTCGGCAGGGTCCGCGTCCTCTCGGCCTTCATGCGCGACTATCCCGCCATCGGCGTGCAGCCCCCGCTCTGGCTCGAGGCGCGGGCCACGGCCGGGCGAGCCGCCCTGGGCGTCGGCCTCGGCGACGTCGTCCTGGACAACCGCCTCCCGGATGTCGCCGTGCTCGCCGACCCCCTGCTCGAACGGGTCTTCGCGGCCCTGATCGAGAACGCGGCCCGCCACGGCGGCGGGGCCACCCGGGTTCTGCTCGGGGCCGAGGAGGCCGACGACGCCGTCGTCCTGGTCGTCGAGGACGACGGGGCCGGGGTGCCGTGGGCCGACAAGGAGCGGATCTTCGAGCGCGGGTTCGGCCAGAACACCGGACTCGGCCTCTTCCTCGCCCGCGAGATCCTCGCGAGCATGGAGATGACCATCGCCGAGAACGGCGTGCCCGGCCACGGGGCCCGGTTCGAGATCCGGGTCCCGGCAAAGCGCGTCCGGCCCGCCCCCGGGCCCGGGCGGGAGGCGGTCGGGCTCGCCGTCGCCATGCAGCGGCTCTGAGCCCCGCACCGCCCCGTCGGAAGCGTTATGCGGCGCCGGAGCGACGGGCAGGCATGGACGAGATCGTGCTGATCGAACGGTTCTTCGACGACTACGCGGCCCGGTTCGCCCGGGCGCTCGCCGACCCGCCCGAGGTCGACGCCGAAGCGACGGCGGCAGCCTTCGCCGACTGTTTCGTCGAGGCCGGGCCGCGGGGGGTCCACTGCGGCAAGAACGACGAGACGTTCCGGGCGCAGATCCCGCAGGGGTACGCGTTCTACCGGGGGATCGGCGTCCGGTCCATGAGCGTGGCCTCGCTCGCCCCGAGCCAGCTCGACGCCCGGCACTGGGGCGTGCGCGTGGGCTGGTCCGCGGCGTACGACACGGGGGAGCGGGCCGGGACGGTCGGGTTCGAGGTGATCTACTTCGTGCAGATGACCGGCGCGGGCCCGAAGATCTTCGCGTACATCACCGGGGACGAGGAGGGGGAGCTGCGCCGGCTCGGGCTGGTCGGCGGGCCGGGTCAGGAGGGGGCGTCCGGGGGATAGGCCATGTATCCCGTCTTGACGCCCGCCCGGAAACCGGCCTTCGCGTAGAGCCGGTGGACGCCCGGGTCCGTGCAGCCCGTGAGCAGCATCACCTTGTAGCAGCCCGCCGCCCAGGCGAACGCGAGGACGTGCCCGAGCAGGGCGGTCGCGTACCCGCGGTTCCGGCGGTCCCGGCGGGTCACCACGTTCTCGACCAGGCCGAACGGCCGGGCGCCGCGCGAGAGGTTCGGCAGCACGAAGAGGACGCAGGACGCGACGGGCTCACCGTCGGCCCAGGCGAGGAAGAGGTGCGCGCCGGGGTGAGCGGCGAGGACCCGTTCGGCGGCGGCGCGGGCGGCAGGATCGGCCGGCTCGTCACCGTCGTGCAGGTCGGAGTAGAGCGCGTGGATCGCCGGGAGGTCGGACGGCAGGGCCTCGCGGACCTTCACGCCGATCATGCGTCCCCCTTCACGGCGTAGAAGGCCGCCTGGAAGTACGAGCACCAGAGCACCTCGACGGCCGCGAAGCCCGCCTCGCGGTAGAGCCGGAGGTGCTCCTCGAGCGTGATCGGGAAGTACTCGGCGTCGAGCCGGGCGAGCTGGGCCGCGACCTCGGGCGGACTCCTGCCGGCCCGCTCCTGGAAGCGGGCCCAGCGCCGGAGGCCGAGCTCGAGCCCTTCCAGGGTCAGGGGGCGGACGTTCTCGGACGTGACGAGGACGCCCCCGGGCCGGAGCCGGTCGAAGCAGGCGGCGACGGCGGCCCGCCGGCCGGCAGGATCGTGGTAGTGGTGACACTGGACCGCGGTGACCACGTCGAAGGCGCCGGGGGGGAGCTCCTCCGTTCCGCAGGGGGCGAGCACCACCACGCGGGGGTCGGCGAGCCGCTCCCGGGCGACGGCGAGCATGGCCGGAGAGGGGTCGACGACCGCGAACCGGGTCGCCGGGAACCGGGGCAGGGCGCGGGCCACGAGCGAGCCCGTGCCGCAGCCCGTGTCGAGCCAGGTCCGCGGGGGCTCCGGCAGGGCCTCGACGAACGAGAGCACCGTCTCGTGGATCAGGTCGTAGTAGGGGATGATCCGGCGGACGTCGGCGTCGTACGCGGCGGCCGGGTGCGGCGTCGCGTTGTCGGGGGGCGGAGCGTCGGCCATGGTCTCCGTACGATCTCGGCGGCCGGGAGGGATATGCCTGTCCCGTCCGGGGCAGCCTTTATCCCGCGACGAGTCCACCGCTCGGCCGGTGAGACCATGGACGGACCAGTCGAACTCGGGATCGTGGCGATCGAGAAGCCCGACGACGTGAACGTCATCCTCGGGCAGGCGCACTTCATCAAGACCGTCGAGGACCTGTACGAGGCCGTGGCCGGGTCCGTGCCGGACGCGCGGTTCGGGCTCGCCTTCTCCGAGGCGTCGGGCGACCGCCTCGTGCGGCTCGAGGGGACGGACGACGCGCTGACGGCGCTCGCCCGCGACACGGCGCTCGCGCTCGGCGCCGGCCACTCGTTCGTCATCTATCTCCGCGACTGCTACCCGATCAACGTTTTGAACGCGGTCAAGGCCGTCCAGGAGGTCTGCACGGTCTTCTGCGCGACCGCGAACGAGGTCGCGGTGGTGGTCGCCCGCTCATCGGGAGGGAGCGGCATCCTGGGGGTGATCGACGGGGCGCCGCCGGCGGGCGTCGAGGACGCGGCGGCGGCGGCCGAACGGGTGGCGCTCCTCCGACGGTTCGGGTACAAGCGCGGGTAGCGCGCCGCTCAGGCGGGCGGCACCGCGAGGGCGACGGCCAGGAGGGCCTGCACGGCGCCGACCGTGACGAGCTCGAGGAGGAAGAGAACCGTGGTCGTGGAGAGGGCCGCGAGCAAAACCGCGTCGCCCGCGAGCGCGCAGAAGCGGTTCGCGAACGAGACCAGGAGGGCGATCAGCCCGGCCCCGATCGCCTTGACGCCCGCGACGGCCACGAGGAAGAGGGGGAGCCCCTCCGTGGCCCAAGCGAGCAGGGGGTTCGCCTCGACGAACGCGCTCTTTGCGCCGAAGAAGAGGTACGCGGAGAGGACGGCGTCGACTCCCGAGACCAGGAGAAAGCCGGCGAGCCCGGCCCGCTGGAGCCGGGTCAGGGGGAGGAGCCGGGACTGCAGGAACGAACCGACGCGCCCGTCGCCCGGCCCGTCCGAGCTCGGTGCCGCGCACACCTCCCACGACTCCATGCGTACTCTCCCGCCCGCCGGCCGGAACGGCTCCGGCGGAGCCAGTCGCCGGTGGGCGAGCCAGGGGATATGCGTTCCGGTCGAAACGCCCGGCAGGGGATCGCCGCCCGGTCGGAAATGCTCTATAGGATGGGGGGCCCAAGATCGAGACGTCCATGACACGGCCGGATATCGCCGGGATGATCGCGGTGGTCGAGCGGCAGCTCCCCCGCCTCTCCACCCTGCAGCGGGTCCTGCTCCTGACCGACGGGTCGGTCACGATCCTGCTCGAGGCGGCCGCCGGCGAGCGGGTGGACGTCCAGACGATCGCCCAGGAGGTGGTGCCGGCGGACGCGGCGCAGGCCGACCGGCTGGCGTGCGGGGTCGGCGACCCGGTCAACCGCCGCGCCGTCAACCTGGTCGGGGCCCGGACGGGACGGGTCTTCGTGCAGGCGGTCTCGTTCACGCCGCTCGACCGCCTGGCGCCCGGCGCCAGGGACGATCTGCTGGCCGCCGACATCCCGATCGGCCGGATCCTGCTGCAGCACCGGATGGAGACCCGACGGGAGCTCCTGGAGGTCGGTGTCGCCCCGGCAGGCGCCGCGCTCGGCCGGACCTTCGGAGTTTCGGCCGACGCGCCCGTGCTCTGGCGGCGCTACGTCATCGTCCACGACGGAGAGCCCCTGATCTCGATCGAGGAGCGGTTTCCCGCCGCGGCGTGGGCGGACGGGCGCCCAATCCCCGCCCGGGCGCCCGCGGTCGTCGTCGAGGCGCCCGCGCGGCTCCACCTGGGTCTGATCGACCTGCACGGCGGGCTCGGACGGGTCGACGGCGGGGCGGGCATCACCCTCGCGGCCCCGACGCTGGTGCTCGAGGCAGAACAAAACGACGCCCTGACCGTCTCCGGGGGCGGCGAGGAGGTGGCGGCGAGGGCCCGGGAGGCCGCGCGGCGAGTCCTCGACCGTCTCGGGGTCCGGGGCGGGGCTGCGATCCGGGTCCGGCAGTCGATACCGCGGCACGCCGGGCTCGGGAGCGGGACGCAGACCGCCCTCGCCGCCGGCGCGGCCGTCGCGCGGCTCCACGGCGCTGTGCTCACGGCCCGGGAGATCGCGCTGATCGTGGGCAGGGGCGGCACCTCCGGCATCGGGACGGCCGCGTTCGAGTCCGGCGGGTTCGTCCTGGACGGGGGGCACAGCTTCGGCCCGACCGGGGAGAAGCAGGAGTTCCGCCCCTCGGCCGCCTCGGCGGGGGTGCCCCCTGCCCCGGTCTCCGCGCGCCTCCCGTTCCCGGACGACTGGCAAATCGTGCTCGCGATCCCGGCCCGCCCGCCCCAAGTCGGCGGCGAGCGGGAGGTCGACCTCTTCCGGGAGCACTGCCCGGTCCGGCTCGACGAGGTGCGGCAGGTCTGCCACGAGGTCGTGATGCGGCTGCTGCCGGGTGTCGCGGGCGGCGACCTGGCGCTCTTCGCCGGCGCGGTGAACGCGCTCCAGTCGCTGGGGTTCAAGCGGGTCGAGGTCCGTCTCCAGGACCCCGTGGTCCGGGGGCTGATCGCCGGGCTCCGCGAGGCGGGGGCAGCCTGCGCCGGGCTCAGCTCGTTCGGGCCGACGGTCTACGCGGTCACGGACGGGGATCCCGCCGAAGTCGTCCGCGCTGCAGAGGAGCTGCTCGCCGACGGCGGCGGGGAGATCATCGTGACCCGGGGGAGGAACTACGGCGCGGTCTTCTGAGCGGGAGGCGGACCCGACGGCGGGCGGAGACCGCCGCCCGGTCGTCCTGGTCCACGGGTGGAACAGCCACCCCGGGATCTGGAACCGGCTCGCGGAGCGGCTCGAGGCCGCGACCGTCCCGTGCTGGCGCTTCGACCACTCCGCGATGGCCGACGCGGACCTCGCCGGGAGAGCGGCAGCGCTCGCGGCGTACGTCGATCGGATGCGCGACGGCACCGGGTTCGACGGCCCGGTCGACGTCGTCAGCCACTCCTTCGGCGCCTGCATCGCCCGGCAGTGCCTGGAGGTGGCCGACGGAACGGCCCGGCGGGCGCGGGTCCGGCAGCTGATCATGCTCGGGCCGCCCAACAACGGCTCGGCCCTGGCCGAGCTCTTCAGCGACCCCGATCACGGCCCGGTTGTCACGGGCCGGCTCGAGGGGGCCTTCGTCCCGCCGGAGTTCGACCCGTTCGCGGACCCGATCGTGCAGGACATGCGGCCCGGGAGCCGTGTGATGCAAGTGCTCCGGGCCGCGGGGCTCCGAGACGACATCGCCTACCGGGTGATCGTGACCGCGAACCCGGCGGGGTTCGAGGCGTTCTTTCCCTGGTTCGAGGGGAGGACGTGGGAGCTCGGCGAGGGCGGGGCCTGGCAGCGGACGCTCTGCGGCGACGGCGTGGTCGCCCACTCCGAGTCCGCGCTGCCCGGCGTGCCCCTCGAGGTCTTCGCGCCCGAGCCGGACGGCGGCGGGGCGAGGATCCCGCCGCAACAGTTCTGCCATATCAGGCTCACCTGGAACCCGGCGGTGATCGACCGGGTCGTGGAGTACCTGCTCGCCCCGGCGCCGTGATGGCCGCGGACCCGGAGAGGCTATTACCGGTGGGGCCGAGTGTCTGTACCGTGACCATCGAGAGGAGGATCGCGGCGCTCTTCCGCCTGGACGACGAAGCCTGGCGGCGCCACGCCAACCCCTGGAGCGTCGTCTCGCGCAACACGGCCCTCCCGCTGCTGATCCTCGCCGTCTGGAGCCGGGCCTGGCTGGGATGGGGGGCGCTCGTCCCGGTGGCCGCGGCCCTGCTCTGGACCTGACTCAACCCCCGCGTCTTTGCGCCGCCCGCATCCTTCGACCACTGGACCTCGAAGAGCGTGCTCGGGGAGCGGGTCTGGCTCAACCGCGACGTCGTGCCCGTCCCGGCCCACCACCGCACGGCGCCGAACGTCCTCTCGGCCGTCGGCGGGATCGGGGTCCTCTTCGTGGCCTGGGGCGTGGTCGCGCTCGAGGCCTGGCCGACCCTCTTCGGCGCGGCCCTCGTCTACGCGGGCAAACTCTGGTTCCTCGACCGCATGGTCTGGCTCTGGCACGACACGCGGGACGCGACCGAAGAGGACCGGCCCGGTACTTCCATCCCGCCCGGGTGACGAGCGCGACCCCGAAGGCCGCCCGCGGGAGACCTGCCCGCACTCTCCCGGCGCCAGCGGCCCGTCTTCGGCCGATGGCTTTTTCTCTCTTTCTCAACACTCCTTATTCAGTGAAGGTGATGACGGACGAAGCGTGACACGAGGATCCGCCCGACGAACGAGAACCCGGCGACGCGGAGGGGCGGCGCATGGTGAAGTGGCGAACGGACGCGAGGAGTGCGAACGTCGAGGACCGGCGGGGTTCGAGGATCCCCGGCGGGGCGGCCGGCGGCATCGGCGGGATCGGGCTGATCATCGTCCTGGCCATCGCGCTCTTCACGGGCATGGATCCCGGGGTGCTCCTCCAGAACACCGATGTCCTGACCGGGCCGACCGGGCAGTCCTCGATGACGGCGGAGGAGCTCCAGGAGCAGGAGGAGCTCGCCAACCTCTCCGCGCAGGTGCTCGGCAGCACGGAGTCGGTCTGGAGCCAGATCTTCAGGGAAGACCTCCGACGGACGTATAATCCGTCGGGTATGGTGCTGTACTCGGGCCTGGTCGAGTCGGCATGCGGGCAGGCGAGTGCCTCGACCGGGCCGTTCTACTGTCCCGGGGACAAGAAGGTCTACCTCGACCTCGACTTCTTCCAGGATCTCGCCACGCGCTACGGGGCCCCCGGGGACTTCGCCCCGGCGTACGTGATCGCCCACGAGGTCGGGCAC
>DAEF01000166.1:10428-12363 GCA_002495225.1 Methanoregulaceae archaeon UBA288
GCGCTCGAGCTGCAGGCCGACTGCTACGCGGGCATCTGGGCGAACCGCGCCACCGAACAGAACCTGATCCTCGAGCCGGGGGACATCGAGGAGGGGCTGAACGCGGCCAGTTCCGTGGGTGACGACCGCCTCTAGCAGCAGGCGCAGGGATACGTCGTCCCGGACTCGTTCACCCACGGCTCGTCGGCGCAGCGCGTCTCCGCGTTCCAGAAGGGGCTGCAGTCCGGGGAGATCGGGGTCTGCGACTGCGCGGAGCTCCCTCCCGTCCAGTAGCCCCGCCGGGGTGACAGGGGGGGCGTCCGGCACGCCCCCCCCCGGACGCGGGAGGACAGAACACCAGACCGGCTTCGGGATCTCTCGTCCTGTTGTCGGGGTTGTACGGCCAGGGCCGGCGAACAGGGCCCCCGCCATTTGCGGCAGATGATGGAGACAGAACAGAGGACAGGGCTGAACAGGGCGGCGTCCCGGGCGCCCGCCGTGGGAACCGCCGCGGACGAGTCGCCGGCGGGCTCGTACAACCGGAGCCTGATCGAGGCGAGCCTCGATCCCCTCGTGACCATCAGCGCCGACGGGATGATCAGCGACGTGAACGAGGCGACGGTCCGGGTCACCGGCGTGCCGCGCGGGGAGCTGATCGGCACGAACTTCTCGCACTATTTCACCGACCCCGGTCGTGCGAGGGCCGGCTACGAGGCGGTCTTCCGCGACGGCTCGGTTACCGACTACGAGCTCGAGATCCGCCACCGCGACGGGCGGGTCATCCCGGTGCTGTACAACGCGTCCGTCTACCGGGACGAGGCGGGCGGCGTCGCTGGAGTCTTCGCCGCCGCCCGCGACATGACCGAGCAGAAGCGGGCCGAAGCGGCCCTGCGGAGAGCGTACAGGGACCTCGACGACCGGGTGAAGGAGCGGACGGCGGACCTCGTTGAGGCGAACCGGCACCTGGAGCAGGAGATCGCGGAGCACCGGGCGACGATGGACCAGTTGCAGCGCAAGAGCAGGGAACTCGCCCGGTCGAACGAGGAGCTCCAGCAGTTCGCATACATCGCGTCCCACGACCTGCAGGAGCCGCTCCGGGCCATCTCGGGCTTCACCGAGCTCCTCGAGCGGCGATACCGGGGCCGTCTCGACGAGCGGGCCGACCGGTACATCGACTTCATCGTCGACGGCACGAACCAGATGCAGCAGATCATCCAGGATCTGCTCGCCTACTCGCGTGTCCAGACCAAGGCCCACGAGTTCGACCTGATCGACACGAATCGGGCCCTGGAGCAGGCCCTCCGCAACCTGCAGGTCACGATCCGGGACCGGGGAGCGAACGTCACGGTCGAGGGACACCTGCCCGAGATCTTCGCCGACGGCATCCAGATCACGCAGGTCTTCCAGAACCTGATCGCCAACGCGCTCAAGTTCCAGAGGCCGGGCGCCACGCCCGAGATCCGCGTCTCGGCCGTTCGCGAGGGGAGCGACTGGGTCTTCTCGGTCGCCGACAACGGGATCGGGATCGAAGCCCGGCACATCGGCCGGATCTTCATGCTCTTCCAGCGCCTGCATGCGAAGGGGGAGTACGAGGGCACGGGTATCGGCCTCGCCATCTGCAAACGGATCGTCGAACGGCACGGCGGGTCGATCGCCGTCAGATCGACACCCGGCGCCGGGTCGACGTTCTCCTTCACCATTCCAACCCGCAACGGAGCCACGCAATGACCAGACCAGACACCAACACCGACAACCTGCGGCCGGTCGAGATCCTGCTCGTCGAGGACAGCCCGGCCGACATCGCCCTCACCGAGGAGGCCCTGCTCGAGAGCAAGCTGCGAGTCAACCTGCACGTCGTGACCAACGGCGAGGCCGCCATGGCCTTTCTCCGGCACCTGGACCCCTACGGGGCGGTCCCGAGGCCGGACCTGATCCTGCTCGATCTGAACCTGCCGA
>DAEF01000166.1:12371-23257 GCA_002495225.1 Methanoregulaceae archaeon UBA288
CGTCATGACCGTCTCGAAAGACGAGCGGGACATCCTCGAGTCGTACCGGCTCCACGCGAACTGCTACATCCGGAAGCCCGTGAAGTTCGGTGAGTTCATCGAGATCGTCAAGTCCATCGAGTCCTTCTGGTTCACGATCGTCACCCTCCCCCCGAAAGCGGGCAGCCCGACATGAGGGTCCTCCTGGTCGAGGACAACCTTGCCGACGCGGAGCTGATCCGGGAGCTCCTCTCGGAGTGTGCGCAGCGCTCGTTCTCGATCCGGCACGCGGGCAGTCTCGCGTCCGCCCTCGCGGCCCTCGAAGACAAGGGGGCCGACCTGGTCCTGCTCGACCCCGGGCTCCCCGACAGCCAGGGCACGGAGACCGTGCGGGCCGTGCGGGCCGCCGCGCAGGACCCGCCGATCGTGGTCCTGACCGGGCTCGACGACGAGGACGTCGGGATCAGGATGCTCCAGGCGGGGGCGCAGGACTACCTCGCGAAGGGCTGGATGGACAGCGCGGTGCTGGTCCGCTCCATACGCTACGCCGGGGAACGGAAACGGATCGAGGCGGATCTGGTCCGCAAGAACGCGGAGCTCAACGCGGCGAACGAGGCGCTCGCGGCGCGCAAGGAGGAGCTGCGCGAGCGGGAGGAGCGGCTCAGGCGGGCCCAGGAGATCGCGCACCTCGGGAGCTGGGAACTCGCCGACGGCCGGCTCTCCTGGTCGGACGAGGTCTACCAAATCTTCGGCATCGCCCCGCAGGAGTTCGCGGCCACGCACGAGGCAAGCCTCGAATCGGTCCACCCCGACGACCGGGCGCAGGCGGAGGCCGCGTTCCGCGACTCGGTCCGCGAGGGCGGGGCCGGGTACGTGGCCGAGTACCGGATCGTCCGGCGGTCCGACGGCGCCGTCCGCCACGTCTACGAGCGGTGCACGCACCTCCGGGACGGGACCGGCCGGATCCTCCGGTCGGAGGGGATCGTGCAGGACATCACCGAGCGGAAAGAGCACGAGGACGCGCTCCTGGACCTGGCCCGGAAGCTGCAGCGCTCCAACGAGGACCTCGAGCGGTTCGCGTACGCCGTCTCGCACGACCTCCAGGAGCCGCTCCGGACGGTGAGCAGCTTCGCACAGCTCCTCGAAAGGCGGTACGGGGAGCAGTTCGAGCCCGAGGCCAGAGAGTTCATCGGGTTCATGACCGACGGCACGGCCCGGATGAGCGCGATGATCACGGACCTGCTCGAGTACTCGCGGGTCAGTTCCCGGGCGCAGCCCTTCGAGGCCGTGGACCTCGGCGAGGCCGTGGCGGCCGCGCTCGAGAACCTGGCCGTGCGGATCGAGGAGCGCGGGGGGCGGGTTCTCTGCGATCCCATGCCCACGGTGCTCGCCGACCGGGCGCAGATGGTCCGGCTCGCCCAGAACCTGCTCTCGAACGCAATCAAGTTCTGCCCCGCGGGGCGTCCCCCGGTCGTGAAGATCGGGGCGGCCCGTTCCGGTGGGGACTGGCTGATCCGGTTCGAGGACAACGGGATCGGGATCGACGCCGAGTACTGCGACCGGATCTTCGAGGTCTTCCAGCGCCTGCACGACCGCTCGCAGTATCCCGGCACCGGGATCGGCCTGGCCATCTGCCGGCGGATCGTCGAGCGGCACGGGGGCCACATCTGGGTGGAGCCCGCGGAGGGGCCCGGCTCCGCCTTCTGCTTCACCCTGCCCCTGCACGACCGGACGGCCGCGACCCCCCTCCCCGGTTGACGGGCCGGGACGGCACCCGGCCCCGCACCACGTCCAGAGAGTCCTGTTCGTCGGCGACCGTGTCCTGGGATTCAGGCCGTTTTGCCCGCGGCGAGCAGCGCGGCGACCACCCCGACGTGCAGGGCCGCGAAGAGCGGGACGGCGACCACGAACCGGAGCTTCCGAGTCTTGTGGCGGAAGAGGCGCATCCCGGCAAGCGCGCCGAAGGGGCCGGTGAGGGCGGTCAACAGGAGCGTCCGCTCGCTGATCCGGTGCAGGCGGAGCCGTGCGCGCCGCTTGTCCGCCCCGTACAGGGCGAGGGCCGCGAGGTTCGCGGCGGCATAGACGGCCAGGGGGATGAGGAACGGGTCGATGATCCGATCCGTTTGCGCGGCCCGGTATAAGGCCGTTCTGCCGACCGGCCCGCGAGGTCTAATACCGGAAAACGGGATAGGCAGGGCGGGCGAGCCCCTCCGGGCGGGCGCTACGCGCCCGCAGCTCCGGTGCCGGGGGGCCGCCGCGCCCAGGAGAGCACGGGACATGGACCGTTACGAGTGTCAGGTCTGCGGGTACGTCCACGACCCCGAGGTCGGGGACTCGGTGGGCGGGATCCCGCCGGGCGTGCCGTTCGAGGGGTGCCCGATGACCGGGGCTGCACCGTCTCCGGGCCGGCAGGGGACCGGTTCGTCGTGACGGAGTGACCGCACCGAAACGGGGTGCGGCACCCCGCGGACATCCGGGGGGGGGGGGCGCCGTCAGCGGCGATAGACCGTGGGCCGGCCGGTCTTCCCCTTCATCCTCCGGTACCCCGAGCCGAGCCGGGCGTGCAGCCACTCGACCCGGTCGCGCTTCGCTTCCTCGCTCCGGAAGAGGTGGTCCGCGTCGTACCACCGGGCCTCCTTCGGCTCGCTCGCCGCGTCGGCCAGCCGCCCGGCCGTCTCGCGGCCGAAGACCTCGTCGCGCTCCCCGAACTGGAGGAGGAGCCGGGACGCGTGCTTTCGGGCCACGAACCGGGCCGGGTCGATCAGCGCCATCACCCGGGCGTAGTGCTCGAGGGGTTCGCCCGAGAGGGACGGGAGGTTCGCGACGGCCACGTCCGTGAAGCTCGGCGCGCCGGCCACCAGCACGACGACGCGAAGGCGGGGCTCGACGCCCACGAGCACGCCGCCCACGAGGGCGCCGAAGCTGTGGCCGACGTAGCCGAGCTGCGCGGCGTCCGTGCCGGGCTGGGCGACCACGAAGTCAACGGCCCGGCGCAGGTCCCGGATGATCGCGGCGAAGAGGTCGCGGTTCTGCTCGGGCGTGCCGAGCGACCGGGCGAAGGCCTCGCCGTCGGCCCACGGCGCCTCGACGAGCAGGGAAGCGATGCCCATGCCGCCGAGCCGGATCCCCTCGTCGAAGAAGGTCGAACGGTCCCCCGGGGCCGGGTGGACGTAGACCACGGCCGGGAACCGGTCGCGGGCCGGGGGGATCATCCAGTACGCGGAGGTCCGCCCGCCCCGGGCGTCGGCGAAGGTCACGTCGTGCACCATGACGCCGTTCCGCTCCTCGACACCCAGGTCCTCGGGGTCAAGCGGAGCCGTGCCGTCGTAGTCGAAGATCTGTTCCGTCGCCGTGTCGTCTCCGGGGATCGCCGCCGGGTCCGTCTCTTCGCCCGCCATCCGGGTTGAATAAGGTCAGCAACGACGATATCCCTTTCCCCCGGGCCGCCCCCGCGGCGGGGCCCGCACCGGCGCGATGGAGTCCTGCGCGGGGGACGCAACGTATTTTTCCGGTGCGGGCGATGGAGAGAGTATGCCCACCGACGCCGTTGTGATCCTCTCGACCGCACCCCCGGGCGAGGCGGCCGGCATCGCCCGGCAGCTCGTCGAGGACCGCCTCGCGGCCTGCGTCCAGCTCGCGGGGATCCGTTCGTTCTACCGCTGGCAGGGACAGATCGAGGACGAGCCCGAGGAGCTCGTGCTGATCAAGACCCGGCGCTCCCTCGCGGACGCCGCGATCGCGAGGGTCCGCGAGCTCCACTCCTACGAGGTCCCCGAGGCGGTNNCCTCTCCTGGCTCGCCGCCGAGACGGGGGGGGCGCCGTGAAGCACGTTACCCGGACCGGCCGCCAGTTCGTCGGCGGCGAGGTCCGCGAGATCCAGGACGTGATCGTGGTCGAGCAGACCGTCCGTATCCTGCTGAACGGCGAGCAGGTCGCGGCCCAGGTCGCCTCGGACGAACAGCTCCGGGAGCTGGGGGCCGGGTTCGTGATCGCCGAGGGGCTCGCCGACGAGGTCGAGTCGGTCACGGTCGAGGGGAACACGATCCTGGTGACGGCCCCCCGCCTCTGCGGCGCCGCGACCGAGATCGGGTCCTCGGGCGGGGTCTCGTACCGCTGCGGCGTCCGGCACGTCCGCTCCGACCTCCAGATCACGCCCGACGAGGTGCGCGCCGTGACCGGTGCCATCTTCTCGGACGACTGGGAGCAGACCGGCGCGCTCCACTGCGCGGTGCTCTTCTCGGGGGGGGAGCTCGTCGCGAAGGCCTGCGACGTCGGCCGGCACAACACGGTCGACAAGGTGGTCGGGGCCGCGGTCCTCGCCGGCCTCGATCGGTCCCGCTGCGTGCTCGGCTGCACTGGCCGGCAACCGTCCGCGATGGTGAAGAAGGTCGCGAACGCCGGCATCCCGATCCTCGTCTCGCGTGCCGCCTCGACCGACCAGGGGATCGCGACCGCGTCCGCGGCCGGCCTGACCCTGGTCTGCTTCTCGCGCGCGGACCGGTTCACGGTCTACACGCACCCCGAGCGGGTCGCCGCGCCCGGGGGCTGACCGCGGAGGCCGGGGTCAGGGGGCGTCCGCCCCGTCGCCGAAGAGCCGGTCGACCCCGAGCAGGACGTTGATCCACCGGGTCTCCTCGCTCGACTGGATCAGGATCAGCACCATCAGCATCAGCGGCACGGCGAAGAGCATCCCGATCACCCCCAGGAGCCAGCCGAAGAGGATCACCGCGAGCACGACGAGCACGGGCGGGATCTCGAACGCCCGCGAGGCGAAGAACGAGAAGACCGGGTTCTCGACCACCAGGTTCAGCACGGCCACGACCGCGATCACGGCGAGCGCGCCCGAGAGGCCGTACTGGATCCAGGCGAAGAAGACGGCCGGGAGGGCCGCGGCGAGCAGCCCGAGGTAGGGGATGTACCCGAGGAGGAAGGTGAGGGCCCCCCAGAGCACGGCCCCGTTGACCCCCATGGCCAGGAGGATCCCGCCGAAGACCACGCCGTGGACGAGGTTCGTCTCGGTCCGGACCACCATGAAGTCCATCACGAACCCGCTCATGCGCGCGGCCTGGTCGAGGGCGGTGGAGTCCGGGCCGAGGATGCGGGCGGCCCGCCCGGGGAGGCGGGGGGCCTCGAGCAGCATGAAGAAGGTCGCGATCATCACGAAGAAGAGCATCATCGCCACGCCGCCGAGGTTCGAGACCCAGCCGAGCGCGGTCCCGGCGATCGCGCCGAGGTCGAGGGACGAGGCCGAGAAGGCCGGCACCGCGACCCCGAACCGGTCGAGGACGAGGAGCACGTTCTCGATCCGCTGGTCGAGCTCGGCCTGGAAGGTCCCGATGTCGGTGACGAGTACCTGCATGGCGTACGCGAGCAGCACGATGAGACCGAGCAGCAACAGGAATGCGACCAGGGTGACGACCGCGACGGCGATCCCGTGCGGGAGCCGGTGCCGCTCGAGGAACCGGACCGCCGGGAGGGCGAGCAGGGTCAGGATGAACGAGACGACCAGGATCGTGACGACCTCCGCCGTCATCCGGATCCCGATCGCGATCACGAGCAGCAGCGCCGCGATCAGCAGGAGCTGGGTGGTCCGGAAGGCGGACTCCGGTGCGGTCATGGACAGATAGTCGCACCTCCTGAGAGACAAAGGTTTTCGAACGCGTGCGCACTGCTCCGGGGGCGGAGGAGTCCCCCGGCATCCCGTCAGGTCGCGACGCCCGGTCCTGTACCGGTCACCCGACGTCCTCGTCCTCGTCGACGAGGCCGAAACGGTTGCCCTCCGTGTCCTCGCAGATCGCGAGGGAACCGACGCCCGGGATGGGCATTCGCGGCATGACGACCTTCCCGCCGAGGGCCGCAACCCGCTCCAGGTACTCCGCGACCGAGGGGACGCCCACGTAGTTCATCACCTGCTGGTCGGGTGCCCCCCGCGGCCCCATGCCGCCGTTCACGCCCTGCGATCCGTCCAGGGCCGCGGTCGCGATCCGGTAGTACTCGATCGGGCCTCCGTACTTCTCGAAGGTCCACCCGAAGAGAGAACCGTAGAACGCCTGCGCCCGCCCGACGTCGTCGGCGGGCACGTCGAAGTGAACGATGGTCGGCATGATCGTCCTCATGGCACCTGCGCGGCATGAAGGTTTCGCCGCGCCCGCCGGCGGAGACAGGTGAACGTTCAAGTGGCCGGAGCGTGAGGTACCGTACCGGAGACACGATGACGGAGACCGAAGGAAAGACCGCGCTCCTGCTGCTCGGGTGCCCGCAGGTGCCCGTCCAGACGAGCGTCGCGATCCACCTCTGCGACCAGCTCCGCGAACGGGGGATCGCGCCGGTAATCGCCGGTACCGGCGCGGCGCGGAAGCTGATCGAGGTCGCGGACCCCAAACGGCTGTACATCGGCGAGGTCGTCGACCTCGACGACTGCATCGACGCGATCGCCGAGAAGCAGCGCGACTTCGACTACGCCTACGTCTTCATCCACAACGACGGCGGGGTCAGCTACGCGGGCACGCTCTCGGCCATCTCGCGGGCCCGGCTCGTCGGGATCGTCTACGGCGAGCACGCGGACGAGACGGCGGCATCGATCACCTTCCCGTGCGAGGTGGTCGCGACGAAGGCGACGCACAACCCGATGCCGGTCGTGGTCAAGCTCGGGAGGGTCCTGCCATGAGCTGCATCGAGCGGATCGAGTACGAGATCCTGCTGCAGGGGGCCTCGTTCAGGGAGAGCGCCGAGTACATCAAGAAGCACTTTCCCGAGTGGTACGAGGTCGAGCCGGGGTACCGGCTCTTCGACGCCCACCTGATCGGGGTGCCGCCCGTCGTGCTCGGCATCGATGGCGACGACGTGATCTTCCCGTACACGAAGCCCTGCCGCGGCACCTTCCTCCTCCGGGCGAACGGGCCGGACGAGGTCGCGAAGCTCCGGGCGCGAACGAAGAAGAAGCGCTGATCGGCCCCGCGCCTCCCCGACCGCGCTCCACCAACCTTTTTTTTGGCTATCGGGCCCCTGTACGGGGCACGTGCAGAACATCGGCCTGATCCTCACCCTGACCGGGGCGTTCGCTGCCGCCCTGGTCTTCGGATACATCACGCACCGGCTCGGTCTCTCGCCGATCGTCGGCTACCTGCTGGCCGGTATCGCCGTCGGCCCGTTCACGCCGGGGTTCATCGCCGACACGGGCCTTGCCGAACAGCTCGCGGAGATCGGCGTCATCCTGTTGATGTTCGGCGTGGGCCTGCAGTTCCACGTCCGGGAGTTCCTCGAGGTCTGGCGGGTCGCCGTGCCCGGGGCCGTCCTGCAGAGCCTGACCGCGACCGTGCTCGGCGCCGGTGGTGATGCACGAGCTCGGCTGGTCGTGGTCCGCCGGGATCGTCTTCGGGCTGGCCATCTCGGTCGCGAGCACGGTCGTGCTGACCCGCGTCCTCTCGGACAACAACGACCTGCACACGCCGATCGGCCACATCTCCGTCGGCTGGCTGGTGATGGAGGACCTCTTCACGGTCTTCGTCCTGGTCCTGCTCCCGGCCGTCTTCGGCACGGGCGACCCCACCCCTGCCGGCCTCCTGGCGGCGATGGGAGTGGAGGCCGTCAAGATCGTGGTGCTCGGTATCTTCGCGTTCGCCATCGGGGGACGGGTGCTGCCCCACATCCTGAAGCGGATCGCGGATACGAGCTCGCGCGAGCTCTTCACCCTCGCGGTGCTGGCGATCGGCCTCGGCATCGCCNNGGCGCTCGGCGCGTTCCTCGCCGGGATGGTCGTCGGCCGCTCCGACTTTTCCCTGCGCGCGGCGACCGAGGCCCTGCCCTTCCGGGAAGCGTTCGCCGTGCTCTTCTTCGTCTCGGTGGGCATGCGCTTCGACTGGCACACGCTGATCGCGTCGCCCCTGCTGGTGGTGGCCGCGCTCGGCGTCATCCTGGTCGGCAAGCCGCTCGCCGCTCTGGCCCTGGTCGTCCTTATGCGCTACCCCCTGCGCGTGGCCCTCTCGGTCGCGCTCGTGCTGGCGCAGGTGGGCGAGTTCACGTTCATCCTCGGCACGATGGGCCGGGAGCTCGGGATACTCCCCGTGGAGGCCTCGAACATCCTGGTGGCCGCCGCCATCATCTCGATCACCCTGAACCCCCTCCTGTACCGGGGCAAGGTCGGCATCGAGCGGTGGATGGAGCGGCGCGCTCCGCGCCTGGCCCGGCGGATCCGGAACCACGCGGCCGGCGCCGCGGGTGAGAGCCCCGCGCCCCTCCCCGAGCCGTCGGGCCGGCTTCCCGCGATCGTCGTCGGCTACGGCCCCGTGGGCCAGACCGTGGTCCGGCTCCTCGGCGAGAACAACATCGACGTTACGGTCGTGGAACTGAACGTGGGCACCGTGCAGGCCCTGCGGGCCGAGGGGGTCCGGGCGATCTACGGCGATGCCACGCGGATCGACACCCTGGCGGAGGCCGGCGCCCGCGAGGCCAGCGTCCTGATGCTCACCACGCCGAAGATCCACGGCTGCCACGAGATCGTCCGGCAGGTGCGGGCGCTCAACCCCGGGATCCGGGTGATCGCCCGGACCGAGTACCTCCAGGAGTGCGGAGCCCTCTGCGATGCGGGGACCGACCGCGTCATCTCGGACGAGGTCGAGGTGGCCCTCGCCGTCACCGAGTACATCCTGCAGCAGTTCGGGGCGACGCCCGACCAGATCGACCGCGAGCACGTCCGCGTGCGGGACGCCCTCTTCTGCAGGACCGTGCCAGCGGGCGACGGCGCCCGGTGAGCCGGACGGTCAATCCTCAGGCGCCGCCTCTTTGAACTCGGGGTGCTCGGCGAGGAATGCCGCCTCTTTCGCGGCCATCTCCTCGGGCGCATGCTCCGCCTTCATGCAGATCGCGCGGTGGGGGACGAACCGGCCGCACGCGAAGTGTCCGCAGTCGTCCTCGCGCCTGCAGGCGCCGTAGCTGCCCTGCTCGAGGTCGTGATAGACGAGCGGGTGCCCGGTTCGTTCCGCCTCCTCCTTCGCCGACTTCCAGGAGTCTGCCATGTGCCCACGGGGGAGAGCCGGGGATATAAAGGTGCTGGAAAAGGGGGAGGCGCTCAGCGCGTCCGCCCGCGGGCGAGCGAGGCGCCGATCCCGGCGAGGCAGAGGAGCATGAAGAGGGCGAACGCGACGCGGATGCTGCTCACGAACGCGGTGTAGTAGGGCGGCGTGATCTCGACGCGCCCGATCATGACGGAGAAGACCATCGTGGCGATCCCCATCGAGAGCATCTGGCCGATCAGACGCATGGTCCCGTTCATGCCCGACGCGACGCCGTAGTACCGCCGGTCGACGGCGCTCATGATCGCGTTGGTGTTGGGGGACGAGAAGAGGCCGAACCCGAGGCCGAGCACGAGCAGGCACGCGACGATGTACCAGAGCGGGGTCGTCTCGGTCAGCAGCGCGAGGAGGCCCAGGCCCACGGCCGTCAGGCCCATGCCGATCGAGGCCACGGTCCGGGCCTCCACCCGGTCCGAAAGGCGGCCGGCGTAGGGCGAGACGAGCATCTGGACGACGGCCTGGGCGATCAGAACGAACCCGGCGTCCTGAGGCGAGAACCCCTTTGTGTACTGGAGGTCGAGGCTGAGGAGGAATGTCACGGCGAAGGTCGCGCTGTAGTTGATCAGCGCCGCGAGGTTCGAGAAGAGGAACGTCCGGCTCTTCCGGAAGAGGTCCATGTTCAGCACGGGCGACGGGGTCCGGAGCTCGTGCCAGACGAAGACCGCGAGGACCGCGAGCCCGGCGGCGATGAGGGCGACCCCGACGAGCTCCGGGAGCATGGAGAGGCCGACCATCACCCCCACGAGCCCGAGCGCGTAGAGAGCCGAGCCCGCGAGGTCGAACCGCTCCCCCCGGCACTCGGCCCACTCGCCCTTCAGTTTCAGGACGACGAGCAGGACGACCGCGACCCCTACGGGGACGTTGATCCAGAAGATGGACCGCCACCCCAGGTGCTGGGTCAGCAGCCCGCCGAGGAGCGGGCCAACCATGAGCCCGAGATAGACGGCCGTGATGTAGAGGCCGAGCGACCGCCCCCGCTCCTCTTTCGGGACCACCGAGGTCAGAATGGCGAGGGCGGTCCCGAAGATCATGGCGCTCCCGGTGCCCTG
This sequence comes from Methanoregulaceae archaeon UBA288, assembly GCA_002495225.1. Classification (GTDB taxonomy): domain Archaea; phylum Halobacteriota; class Methanomicrobia; order Methanomicrobiales; family Methanospirillaceae; genus UBA288. The sequence goes on from DAEF01000166.1 coordinate 22,471, forward strand.
GACCATCCGGACCGCGATCATGGCACCCGTGGTCGGGACCAGGGTCTGCGCCAGGGACGCGACGGTGAAGACGGCGATCCCGAGGAGGAAGACCTTCTTCCGGCCGTGGATGTCGGCGAGCCGGCCGAAGGGGACGATGAAGAGGGCCGAGGCCAGGAGGTACGCGGTCGCGATCCAGGAGAGCATCACCGCGTCCATGTGGAACTCGGCCCCGATCGCGGGGAGGGCGATGTTCACGGCCGAACCGTCGAACGGCGTGAGAAAGCCGGCGAGGAGCGCGATCCCCAGGACGATCCGCTTCTCGGCGGGGGTCGGGGGGGCCGGCGGGGTGCGGCAGATGGCCGGGTCGCCGCCGGGCTCCGCCGCGCCGTCCCCGTTCGTCGCCCCCTGTTCCGCCCGCGGCTGCACGAACCTCGGTACGCGGGGAACCGGTATGAACGTGTTGTTCCCGGGACGCGCCCGCCCCCGCCGGGCCCGTCCATAAAGGTGCTTTTTTTACCAATGCCATCCATCCATCTGTAATGGTGGGCGTGATCGAGGCCCGGGGCCTCACCAAGCGCTACGGCGAGACGCTGGCGGTCGGCGACGTCTCGCTCGAGGTGCCCGCGGGTTCGCTCTACGGGCTGCTCGGCCCGAACGGCTCGGGGAAGTCGACGACGATCCGGATGCTCTCGGGCCAGACCCGCCCCACGGCCGGGACGGCGACCGTGCTCGGCGTGGACGCCGCCGCCGACCCGGTCGGGGTCCGGCGCCGGATCGGGATCATCCCCGAGCAGGAGACCCCGCC
>DAEF01000116.1:0-2368 GCA_002495225.1 Methanoregulaceae archaeon UBA288
CCGTGGGCCTGGGCCGCGTCCTCGAAGAGGAGGAGGTTGTGGTCCGCGCAGATCTCGCCGAGCGCGTCCACGTCGAACGGCTGTCCGAAGAGGTGGACGCCCAGGACCGCCTTCGTCCTCGGGGTGATCGCCTCGAGGACCCGGGCGGGGTCGAGGGTGAAGGTCCGCCGGTCCACGTCGGCGAAGACCGGGCGGGCGCCGCACATCGAGACGCTGCTCGCCGTGGCGAAGAAGGTGAACGCCGGGACGATCACCTCGTCGCCCGGGCCGATGCCGGCCGCGAGCATCCCCGCGTGCAGGGAGGTCGTGCCGTTGCTGGTCGCGATCGCGTACTCCGCGCCGCAGTACGCGGCGAACGCGCGTTCGAACTCCGCGACCTTCGGGCCCGAGGCGATCATGCCGGAACGGATCACGTCGGCGACGGCGGCGATCTCCTCGTCTCCGAGGTCGGGTCGTGCGATAGATATGGCCATGATATCACACCGCTTCCCTGATCGGGTGGCCGTTCCTGTCCCCGCGGCCGATCCCCTTGTACACGAACCCGGCCTCGATGAAGACGTCGGGGTCGACGACGTTCCTCCCGTCGACGATCACGGGGTGCTCCCGCCCGGTGAGGGCCTTCACATGCCCCGGGTTGAGGGCGGCATACTGCGAGTGGCCCGTGAAGAGCGCGATCGCGTCCGCGCCGGCGAGAACGGTCTCGAGGTCCGTCTCGATCCGGACGCCGACGTCCTCCTCGACGTAGGGGTCGTGGACCTCGACCCGGGCGCCCCCGTTCCGCATCAGCTCGAAGAACGGCTCCGCGGGCGTGTTCCGCGCGTCGCCCGAGTCGCTGATGAACGCCCAGCCCAGGATGGCGATCTTCGACCCCCGGAGCGGTTTACCGGCTCGTTCCAGTCCCTGCACGAGAAGGTCGCCCATGTGCCGGGGCATGAAGTCGTTGAGCGCCCGGGCGACGCCGAAGATCGACGCCGCGCCGTTCGGGTACTGCAGGTCTCCGCCGAGTTCCCGGGCGCCCCGCTCGAGGTGCCAGGTGTCCTTGGTCAGGCAGTGGCCGCCGACGCCGGCGCCGGGCCAGAGGACGGCCCGGGTGATCCCCTCGCCCTTGAGGGAGTCGACCCCGGCGCGGACGTCGTAGAAGTTGACCCCCATCGCCTCGCAGTGAAGCGCGAGCTGGTTTGCCGCGGCGATCTGCAGGTCGCGGAATGCGTTCTCCGCCGTCTTGGTCGCCTCGGCCGCGGTCGCGGTCATCGGGATGATCGCCCCCGTGGTCAGCACGAGGCGATAGAGCTCGACGGCCCGGCGCGTGCTCGCCTCGTCGATCCCGCCGACGATCCGGTCGTGCTCGCGGATGTTGCGGAGGAGCCGGCCGACCATCACCCGCTCGGGGGCGTGGGCCAGCGCGAAGTCCTCCCCGGCCACAAGATCGGACGCCCGTTCGAGGACGTCCCTCGCCATTCCCGTGGTGGTGCCGGGGGTGATCGTCGATTCCAGGACCACGAGCGTGCCCGGCGTGAGGTACGTCCCCACCTGGTCGAGCCCCTCGAGGAGCGGCTGGAAGTCGGGGATGAGGTCTTTCGGGTTCGCGAACGGGGTCTGGATCGCGAGGGCCACCGCGTCGAGCCCGGCGATCTGCGAGAAGTCGGCGGTGGACCGGAACGTCCCCCTCTTTACAACGGTCCTGAGGAGTTCGGGGAGCTCCGGCTCCTCGCCGATCAGGGGCAGCTCGCCCCGGTTAAGCATCGCGACCTTGTACCCCGACGAGGGAGAGTCGCGCTGGAACCCGTAGACGAGGTCAACTGCAGGTGAATCCGCAAAGAGGACGGCGGCAGGAATACCCACGTAGCCCATGCCGACGACCCCGATCTTTCGGATCGGGCCCCGCTTTGCGATGAGGGATTGAAGTTTTTCGGTCATGATGGATCGCTCGACGAGGTTGTGGAATCTGCAGGTACCCGTATGACGTGCGAATGCTTTGGTTCTTGCATCTACTCTCTGGACGGCGGACCGGTGAATCCCCCCGGCACGGAGCCCCGCGCACGCTCGACCGGTTTAACAGGATTTACGACGAGACCCGACGACTGCGATGTGCCGCACCCGCATCTACGACCTGGGTCGCGGTCCGCATCGACGATCCCCGGGCAGGGCTCAGGAGGTCGTTACCTGGCTCGCTCCCGGCTCCTTGGCGTCGGCGGACCAGTCTGCCGAAAAGCACCCCGCGATCCGCTCGCAGACCTCGAGGTTGGCCGTGCCCTCCTCGAGCGAGATCGGAAACGGCCGGCCCGCGCGGACGCAGTCGACGAAGGTCGAGAGCTCGAGGTTCAGGGGCTCGACCCGGTTGATCAGCACCTTCTCGATCACGTTCTCC
>DAEF01000116.1:2378-2701 GCA_002495225.1 Methanoregulaceae archaeon UBA288
CCCTCGATGGTCAGGTCCTCCTCCTCGACGTAGAGCGAGCGGATCTTCTTCGAGGCCTTCCGGCTGGCCGAGAGCGAGACCGGGACGCCGCCGTAGCTCATCAGGGCCGAGCAGACGTCCGGCGTGCCCCGGCTCGAAACCTCGGGCTCCGTGCCGGGGAAGAGGTGGGTCATCACGTCGATGTCGTGGATCATCAGGTCCTCGACGACGGAGCTGCCCGTGATCCGGAGCGAGGCCGGGTTGTGGCGCTTGGCCTCGACGTAGAGAGGACGCCGGACGATCTTCTTTATCTCGGCAACGATCGGGTTGAACCGCTCGATGTG
>DAEF01000122.1 GCA_002495225.1 Methanoregulaceae archaeon UBA288
GTGCCCGAGAGCATCAGGGCGTCCGTGCCGCTCGCCGCGATCTCCTCGATCGCCTCGGGCGAGAGCCGCTTGTCCGGGTCCAGCTTGGTGACGTGGACCCAGTCCTGCCATCGTGGGGGCATCCTGTACGATATCGTCGGCGGGGCCATTAAGTCCCGATCATCCCAGGGCTTCGCGGGGGCTCGAGGCGAGGGCCTGGAAGTCCTGGATCTTCCGGACAGAGAGGCCCGAGCTCTCGGCTACGGCGTGCGGGTCGGCCTGGACCAGGGTCGCGGCGTCGATGACCCCGCCGCTGTAGAGCTTCTCGATCGTGGACTCGCCCACGCCCGGGATCGCGAGGAGCTCGGCCCGCCCGCGCTCGAGCTGGCCCTTCGTCGTCCGCTTCGGCGCGGGCTGCCCGAGGGCGGCGCAGACGAGCTCCACGTGCCGGTGGACCGTGTCGGGCGAGATACCCGTCCTTAGCATGATGGCCGCGGGCGGGAGAGCGAGGAAGTCCTCGGGGCGCGTGATCCCGGCCACGTAGTACTTCTTGAGGCTGATCGCCGGGAGGCCCATGGCGCGGAGCTGGCGGTCGCTGCAGAGCGCCCGGGCCGCGCCCAGGAGGGTCGCGGCCTCCTTCTCGCCGATCCCGGAGGCGTGGAGCGTCTCGACGGTGGCGCCGGCCAGGTGCTCGATCGTGTCGATCCCCCGGGAGAAGAGGGCCCGCATGATCTTCGCGTGGCTCCGGCCCCGCCGCGGCGGGACGTGGGCGCGCACGAACTTGCGAAGCTCCGAGCGGCGGCGGAGCAGGGCCAGCACCTCGCCGGCCTCCTCCTTCAGCCGCTTCGCATCCCGGACGCTCACCCCGGCGACGTCGGCGAGCGTTGCCGGCTCGGCCGCCGCGACCTCGTTGACCGCGTAGACGTGGGCCGAGTTCAGCCGCTCGATCAGGGGCTCCGTCATGGACGGCATCAGGGCCATGGTCTCGCGGTTGGAGGTGATGTGGTGGCAGAGCGGGCAGCCGATCTCCCAGGGGCGCGCGCCCTTGGCGATCAGGCGAACGTGGGCGAGCCCGTGCTCGGCGCAGACGTTGTCGGTCCGGATCGCGAAGCCCCAGGTCGTGGCCGGCAGGCCGATGTTGAACCGGCACTCGGGGTAGCCGTTGCAGCCGATGAACTGGCTCGACCGGACGTGGTGGAGGCGGAGGTCGCGCCCGCAGACCGGGCAGGGCCCGAGGATCAGCTCCTCCACGGTCCGGCCCATGATGTCGCGCCCGATCTCCTCGCCGTGGGCCTCGAGCTGGTCGAAGGCCCGGTGGAGCATGGCCCGGCTCTCGTCCACGACCTCGTCGCGGCTCCGCTGCCGGGCCTTGATCTCCTGCATATGCGCGTCGATCGCGGTCGTCATCTCGGGCCGGGTGATCGCACTCGCGTGGTCCTCGAGGGACTCGATCACGGCCCGGCCCACCAGGGTCGGGCGGAGGGGGTTACCCTCGATGTACTTCCGGCCCACGAGCTTGCCGATCACCTCGTGCCGGGTGGACTTGGTGCCGAGGCCGAGCTCCTCCATCTCCTGGATCAGGCGCGACTGCGTGTACCGCGCCGGGGGCTGGGTCTCCTTCTCCTCGAGCTTCACGGCCGTGACCGGGAGCTCTTCGCCGACCGCGAATGGCGGGAGCTCGTTCTCGGTCGCGGACGAGTACGGGTAGACCGTGCGCCAGCCGGGCTCGGCGAGCGTCGCGCCGGTGGTCGTGTACGGCTCGCCGCCGGCCTCGAATAGGACCTTCCGCGTGGTCCAGCGGGCGTCCGGCGAGAGGGTCGCGAGGAACCGGCGCACGACGAGCTCGTACAGGCGCCAGCGCTCCTCGCCGAGCTCCTCGCGTGCCGCCGCGCCTGCCGGGTGGATCGGCGGGTGGTCGGTCGAGGACTTCTTGCCGCGGGTCGGGCTCGGGCGGCGGTTCTTCCGGACCCAGGCGACGTCGTCTCTGAACTCGGTCCGGGCGAGGGCCCCGAGGATCCCGTCGAGCTCGAGCGAGGGGGGGTAGATCGTGTTGTCCGTGCGCGGGTACGAGATGAACCCGTGCATGTACAGGTCCTCGGCGATCCGCATCGCGTTCGCGGCCGAGAAGCCGAGCCGGCCGGCGGCCACGATGAACTGGGTCGTGTCGAACGGGGTGGGCGCGCGGTCGGCCTTGCTTCCCTCGCGCGAGTCGGTCACGACGAGCGGGGGCTCGGTCCGGTCGCGGGCGGCCTCGGCCGCCTGCCGATCGGTGAACCGGTTGGTCGTGTGGCGGGCCGTAAACGCACAGGCCCCGCGCTCGGAGTCGACCGTGAGGACCCAGTAGGCCTCGGGAACGAACGCCTCGATCTCGCGCTCGCGGTCCACGATCATGGCGAGGGTCGGGGACTGGACGCGGCCGACCGAGAGGATGTTCTTGCCGCCGCGCCGCGCGGCGAGCGTGATGAACCGGGTCAGGGACGCGCCCCAGATCAGGTCGATAACCTGCCGGGCCTCGCCGGCAGCGGCGAGGGCGAAATCGAGCTCGGCCGTGGACGAGAACGCGGCCCTGATCTCCTGCGGCGTGATCGCCGAGAACCGGGCCCGGGCCACGGGGACGTCCGGCCGGGCCTGCCGGACCAGGTCGTACGTCTCCTTGCCGATCAGCTCGCCCTCGGTGTCGAAGTCGGTCGCGATCGTGATCCGGTCTGCCCGCTTCGCGAGCTTCTGGACTAGGTTCACGATCTTCTTGTCGGTCGGGGTCTTGATGGTCCGGGCGTCGATGAGCGAGCGGGGCGTGTGCTGCTCGGAGCGCCAGTTCGTGTACCCGGGCTCGAAGTCGATCTCGACCACGTGGCCCCGGAGGCCGACCACGGTCGTGTCGCCGAACGAGTAGGTGCTGACGCCGCCCTCCTTCCGGGTCTCGACATAGGCCTTCTCAGCGAGGATCCGGGCGATCCGCTCGGCCGCGATGTTCTTCTCGGTGATGATCAGGTGCACGTGGTTTCACTCCGTCAGGGCCTCGGCGAGCAGCCGCCCGAGCTCGCGCGGGTCGGCACGCCCGCGGGTCTTCTTCATGACCTGGCCGGCCAGGTAGTTGATCGCGTTCGCCTTCCCGGCCCGGTAGTCGGCCACGGCCTGGGGGAACTCGGCGATCGCCTCGGCGATAGCGGTCGCGATGGCGTCGTCGCCTGTGGTCGCGGCGAGACCGAGCCGCTCGACCACGGTGTTCGGCTCCTCGTCGCCGTCAAGGACGGCGCGGAGGACCTCGACTCCGGAGCGGTCCGTGATGGTGCCGGCCTTCACGAGGGCGAGCAGGGCCCGGAACCGGGCCGGGTCGACGGTCCCGATTGAGCGTTCGCGGTAGTTGAGCTCGCCGAGCAGGGTGTCGGCGACCCAGGTGGCCGCGAGCGCGGGGTCGTTCCCGGCGATTTCCTCGTAGAACGCGGCGAGGCGCAGGTCGCCCGTGAGCGTCCGGGCGTGGTTGGCCGAGAGGCCGTACTGGGCCACGAACCGGTCGCGCCGAGCCGCGGGGAGCTCGGGGAGTTCGATCGCGTCGACCCAGCCCGCGACGCGGAGCGGGGGCAGGTCGGGTTCGGGGAAGTAGCGGTAGTCGTGCTCCTCGACCTTGGAGCGGGAGGACGTGGTCGTGCCGCGGGCCTCGACGAAGTGCCGGGTCTCACGCTCGATCACGGCGCCGCGCCGGATGAGCGAGCGCTGCCGGGTGATCTCGAAGGTCAGGGCCTTCTCGACGCCCTTGTACGAGGATATGTTCTTGACCTCGGCCCGCTCGTGGCCCCGGATCGAGACGTTCGCGTCCACGCGGAGCGAACCCTCCTTCTCGGAGTCGTAGACGCCGAGGTACTCGAGAGTGGCGCGGAGCTGGGCCAGCAGCCGCCGCGCCTCCTTCGGCGAGGTCATGTCGGGCTCGGTGACAATCTCTATGAGCGGCACGCCCGAGCGGTTGTAGTCGACGAGCGAGTACCGGGCCCGGTCGCCGCCGCCCTTGTGGACGAGCCGACCCGGGTCCTCCTCGACGTGGATCCTCGTCAGGCGGACGCGCTTCTCGCCGCCCTCCTCGCTCTCGATCTCGATGTACCCGCCGAGCGCGAGGGGCCGGTCGTACTGGGTGATCTGGTAGCCCTTGGGCAGATCGGGGTAGAAGTAGTTCTTCCGGGAAAACTCGCACTCCTCGGGGATCGCGCAGTGGAAGGCCTTCGCGACCTTCAGCGCGTATTCGATCGCGGCCCGGTTCACGGCCGGCATGGTGCCGGGCAGCCCCAGGCAGACCGGGCAGACGTGTGTGTTCGGCCCGTCGTCCCGGTAGTCGGTCGAGCAGGGACAGAAGAGCTTGGTCTTCGTGTCGAGCTGGCAGTGGATCTCGAGGCCGATGACGACGTCGCTCATGCCACGGCCTCCTCGTACGCGGCCGCGATATCGATCACGGTCTCGTCTTCGAACGGCCGGCCCGTCAGCTGCAGGCCGACGGGGAGATCGTCGACCGTGCCGCACGGCACCGAGATGGCCGGGACGCCCGCGAGGTTCGCGGGCACGGTCAGGATGTCGGCGAGGTACATGGCGAGCGGGTCGGCGAGCTCGCCGAGCCTCGGGGCGACCACGGGCATGGTCGGGCCGGCCAGGACGTCGACGTCGGCAAAGAGCCGTGCGAAGTCGGCTCCGACGTTCGCCCGGGCCGTCTGGGCCTTGCCGTAGTATTTTCCATAATACCCGGCCGAGAGGGCGAAGGTCCCGAGCAGGATCCGGCGCCGGACCTCGTCGCCGAAGTTGCCGGACCGGACCGCCGTGAAGGCGTCGTGCCAGGACTTCGCGGTCTCGCCGCCCGGGCCGTACCGGACGCCGTCGTACCGCGCCAGGTTCGACGAGGCCTCCGAGGTGCAGGTCACGTAGTAGGCCGCGAGGGCGTACCGCATGGACGGCATCGAGACCGAAACGACCTCTGCGCCGCAGGCGGCGAGCGTCTCGACGGCCTTCCGGACGGTCTCGGCCACGCGCGGGTCCACGCCCGCGCCGAAGAACTCCGCGGGCACGCCGATCCGCTTCCCCTTCGGATCGGCCACGGGGTCGTGCTCGTACGGCCTCCCCTGCATGGTCGTATCGCGCGAATCGGGCCGGGCGATGACGCGGAGGAGGTCTGAGACGTCGCGGACGGTCCTCCCCATGGGCCCGATCGTCTCGAGCGAGTTCGCGTACGCGATGAGGCCGTAACGCGAGACCCTTCCATAGGTCGGTTTCAGGCCCACGATGCCGCAGAACGCGGCCGGGCAGCGGACCGAGCCGCCGGTGTCCGTGCCGAGCGCGAGGTCGGCAAGCCCGCCGGCAACGGCCGCGGCCGATCCGCCCGAGGATCCGCCCGGGACGCGCGAGACGTCCCGCGGGTTGAGGGTCGGGCCATAGGCCGAGTTCTCGGTCGTGGTACCCATGCCGAACTCGTCCATGTTGGTCTTGCCGTTGATCGCGGCCCCTGCCGCCTTCACGAGGGCGACCGCGTGGGCGTCGTACGGCGGGACGTAGCCCGCGAGAATTCGCGAGCCGCAGCTCGTCGCACAGCCCGCCGTCGAGATGTTGTCCTTGACCGCGACCGTCCGCCCGGCGAGCGGACCCGTGCCCGCGCCCGAAAACGACCATTGCGTGATGTAGGCGTTGAACGGGTCGTCCATCACATCACCCGCGGGGCTCTCACGAACCCGTCTTCGTCGGCCGGCGCGTTATCGAGGACGGCCTCTCGCGGCAGGGATGGGCAGGGCTCGTCCTCCCGGAGGACCGTGTGCAGCGTCCGCCCGGCGCCGCCGTCGCTCTCGAGGGTGTCCAGGACGTCGAAGTACTCGAGGATCTGGTTGAACCGGGCCGTGAACGTCGGCAGCTCGTCGTCGGGGATCCGTATGTCCGCGAGCCCGGCGACCCGCCGGACCTCGCTCTCATCGACCATGTGCGCTCTTCTCCAGGCTGGTTAAGTACCCTCGCACCGAGTTTTTATAACCGTTATGACGTGACAGTCGCCGGACCTCGCGCCAGATTCCCGAGCCGTACTGCATCGCCTTCTTGGGATAAGCGGCGAACTCAGCCGGGATACGGGTTGCGGCGACCGCGCGGAGGGGCTGTTTGCCGAGACCGCCCGAGACGAGCGACGCCGGCGGAAGCGCGCGGGCGGCGCGCACGACCGCGAGGTCCAGGTAGGGCAGGGAGAAGGTGCAGCCGAAGAGCCCGGCCACGGCCTGGTCGCGGGCGGCCTGGACCGGGATCGAGGCAAAGTCCTCGGCGAGCCGTTCAACCGTGGCGCCGCCCGCGACGTGCCGGGCGTACCCNNCGAAGAGCTCGTCGGCCCCCTGCCCGGCGAGGATCCGCTCGTGGCCGTGGGCAGCCGCCCACTCGGCCACGAAGTAGAGGGTGGCCCCGATGGAGGTGTTGACCGGGCTCGGGTCGGGGATGACGGGCACTACCGCCCGGAGGGCCTCCTCGACCCGGTCCGGAGGTATCTCCACCATGGCCAGGTCCAGGCCGATGAGATCGGCCGCGCACCGGGCCCGGTCCAGGTCGTGGCTTCCGGCCAGCCCCACGGCGACGCACGGGCGGCGTGCGAGGACCGCGATGAGGGCCGAGTCCACGCCGCCCGAGAGCGCGACCACGCCCTCGTCCGCGCGGAGGGAGACAGCCCGCTCGATTGCCTCCCCGAGGGAGAGGTCGGGGACCGCGGGCTCGATCCTGAGAACGGGCGCGCCGTTTCGTTCGAGCGTGCCCGCGGGGCAGTCGCTGGGGACGACCCCGAGAGCGCCGCGGGCGCGCCACTCGCCGAGGGCGAAACAGAACTCGCCGCCGAGCCGGCCCACCCAGGGGTCTTCCGAGGCGACGAGGTCGGCGAGCTCGTTTCGCCCGAGGCGCCGGCCGTCGAGCTCGGTCCATCCGCGGAGCCGCATGTCCGGGAGGGTCGGTGCACGAGGATAAAAATTAAGTCGGCGGGTCCATACCTTGCTGCAGGTATGACGGGCACGGGCAGGACGGGGGAGGCGGACCCCGACGACCTCGATGAGTACGGCTACGCCGAGGAGAAGGAGTACGATGAGGCCGAGTGGTACGAGCCGGCCGACGAGCTCGAGGCGACCTCGGACGCCATCTTCGAGGAGTGCGACGACGACGTGACCTGCATCGCAGAACGGCTCGACGGCCTCGAGGACGAGCTCCGCTGGGAGCTTCTGGACTCGAACCTGTTGAACGCCTGGCAGGTCTTCTACTACTTCTACCGCTTCGTCCCGGACGCGCTCGTGCGCGAGCGGCTCGAGCTCGAGCCGGCGATCGCGGCCCGGACGGGCGTGCTCATCGAGGAGCGCGGCCTCTTCGAGATCCTCTTCTTCGTGAAGTCCCGGCGCGGCTTTATCGGGGTCAGCGACGGCGAGAGCCTTCTCGCCCATTTCGAGGGGGCCGAGGCCTTCTCCGAAGCCCAGTCCTACGCGGACCGGAACTCCTAGACCGAGTCCGCGGACGTGATCAGCGCGGGGTCGACCCGCGCCCGGACGACCGGGGGGACCGTACCCCACCGGGCGATGTCGTCCCCGACGACGGTGCAGACGCCCGCGACGCGGGCCGGGTCCAGGCGGGCGAACACGGACGAGTCCCCGGGCCGGAGGTCGTTGCAGAGCCTCGTTGCCCAGGCGTCGGCAACCACCGGGTCGTCGGCGAAGACGGTCACGGCGTCGGCCACGCCGAACGAGACTGACGGGCCGACCGTCGCGGACGAGGTGCAGCAGCCGCGCACGCCCCCGCCCGCCGGCAGCACGAACGCGTACCGGTCCGAGTACGGCGAGCTCCCGGCGTGGACGCCGACCCGGAGGGGCCGGTCGGTCGCGTACGCGATGTCCCCGCCGTTCTCGACCACGCCGAAGCGCGCGCCCGCGCCGACCATGGCCTCGACGCCGGCGGCGGCGATCGCGCCAGCCACGGCGGCCATCGGCCCGACGCCGGCCCCGGCAGCGGCCCGGACCATGCGCAAAACCACCAGGCCGGCCGGCCCGGGGTCGTACGGCTCGAGCGCCGCGAGAAAGAAGGGGTCGCGGGCAACCACGCGCTCGATTTCGCTGCGTGCGCGGAGGATCGCGGCCTTCGCGGCTGCGAGGTGAGCCTCCTCCTCCGCGAGGAGGCTTGCATGGGTCTCGCGGAAGTGGAACCGCTCGCGGAGCATCAGAGCTGGAGGGTGAGGGCGCCGTGGGGGCAGGCGAGCTGGCACTTGCCGCAGAGGACGCATTTCCCCTCGTCCACGACGAGCTTCCAGTCGGTGTCGAACGCGAAGACCTCCTGCGGGCAGATCGAGATGCAGGCCCCGCAGTCCACGCACTCGTCGCGGTCGTAAAGGATGGTCCGGTCGAGCCGATGGGTGGTCGCGCCGAGGGCCTCCATGTGCTCGCGCACGAGCTGGCAGGACTCGTCCGGCACCTCGATCAGGGCCTCGCCCTCGTGCGAGTCGATCTGCGCCCGCTCGACGTTGATCAGCACGCCCGTGTCGCGCACGACCTGCGCAATCACCGGCTCCCGTCCTCGCTTCCGCGAGAACGTCACCAGGAGTTTCATTTCCGCCCCCTCCCGATCAGCTTCGACAGGTTCGTCCCGGTCAGCATCCCGATGACGCGCCGCTCCCCGTCCAGGACGGGGAGCGCGCTGATATTGTTCCTCTCGAGTTTCTGGGCGGCGATGTCGACGGGCTCGTCGGCCCGGGTCGTGACCACGCGCTTGGTCATGACGTCCGCGACGCTCTTCGCCTTCTCGGGCCGGAGCACGGCCTTCGAGATGTCGAAGGTCGTGATGATCCCCGTGAGCCGCCCATCGGCGTCGAGGACGACCAGGTGGTTGGTCTCGCCCCGGAGGAGTTTCGCGGCCGCGGCCGTCACGGGCTGGTCGAGCGTGATCGAGACCGCGGTCCGGTCCATGATGTCCCGGACCCTCGGGGCCTGCCCGGTCTCGCGCATCGGCTGCGCCGCCTTCGATGGGTCCATGCGGCGCGTCGGGAGGGCGAGGGTCATCCGTCCCGACGCGACGCGCTCCGCGAGCTCGGACGCGACCTGCCGGGCCATCCGGAACGACGAGAGCGGGGAGGTGGTCACGTCCTCGCCGTCGATCTCGACCCGGCCCGAGCGGAGCTCGGCGTACGAGACGCGCCTCAGCGTCGGCCGCCCCCGGCTCGGGACCCCGTAGTCGACCACGTCGACCTGGATATCGGCGTCCGTGACAGCCGTGGCGCGGACGGCCTCGAGGTCCAGGACCGGTATCGGGATCCCGAGCCCGACGTAGAGCGTGACGCCGTAGCCGTGCATGGTGGCCGCGCGGAGGTACTCGGGCTTCATCTGCTTCATGTCGCCGGTCACCATCAGCGTGCCGAAGCCGCCGGCCGGCGAGGCCTGGGTCCCCTCGCCGACGACCATCCCCTCGGTCCCGCCGAGCAGGATCGGGACGCCCGGGCCGATGAACCGGAAGGACGGGTCGTTCGAGAGCGGGTTCAGGACGCCCGCGCCCGAGTAGGTGACGTTGCCGTGGTTCGGCAGGAGCATGCCCATGTAGGTGTGGAGCACGCGATCGGTGGTGTTGACCGCGGCGTTGTACCGCTGGTACGCGTTCCGCGGGTTGAGCATCACGGCCTGGTTCAGGTCCTCGATCCCGAGCTCGGTCCGGATGGTGCGGCGCGGGTAGCAGTCTGTCCCGCGGGACGAGCCGCGGAGCTCGACGCGCCGGCCCGAGACCAGGTCCTCGATGACGTGGGCCCCGCCGTACTGGTCGCGCCGCGTCTCGGACTGCTGCGTGGCGCCGATGTAGGCGTCGACGGCCGCGAGGCCGGCGTAGGCCTCGACGTCGTTGAGCCAGACCCGCTCCATCCGGATAGGCGGGTCGGCGTGGCCGAAGTTCAGGAACGCCCCCGAGGAGCACATGGCCCCGAAAGTACCGGTCGTGACCACGTCGACCTCGGCGAGGGCCCCCTCTTCCCCGAGCTCGGCGACGACCCCGGGCATCCGTTCGGCCGTCACGACGACCGCGTTGCCATCGCGAATCCGCTCGTTGACGAGCTCGATGGTCTTCTCCATGCTCTGAAAATTCTATCCGCGAATAGAAAAACCTTTTTGTATTACTGTGAAGCATACGGCCGGGGTTTTATTGAGGGGGAGCGTCTAACAGCTCCTGCATGGAGATCCAGGCGTTCGTGGAGAAGATGGAAGCGCTCGCCCCGCCCTTGCTCGCCGAGGAGTTCGACGAGGGACGGATCGGGCTCGTGGTCGAGGGGACGCGGCCGGCCGACGTGGTCGTGACCGCGCTCGACGCGACGGTCCGCGTGGCCGAAGAGGCCGTCCGGCTCGGCGCCGACGTCCTCGTGGTCCACCACCCGCCGTTCTTCGTGCCGATGACGCGAATCGAGGGCGGGACGGCCCGCCTCCTCCGGGTCGTCCTCGGGCATGGCCTCCACGTCTACGTGATGCACACGAACTTCGACCGGGCGCCCGGCGGGGTCAACGACTGCCTGGCCGACCTGCTCGGGCTCTCGGACTGCGTCCCCCTCTCGCTCGGGCTCGTCGGGACCACCTCGACCGATGCCGACGGCCTCGCGGCGGTCCTGGGCCCGCTCCGGGTCTGGGGCGACGTCGGCCGGATCCGGCGCCTCGCAATCGTCGGCGGGTCGGGGTTCGATTCGTCGCTGATCGAGGAGGCAGCCGCCCTCGGGGCCGACGCGTTCCTCTCGAGCGAGCTCAGGCACCACGTCGCCCGCGACGCCCCGATCCCCTGCATCGAGTCGACCCATTACGCCCTGGAGTCGCCGGGGATGCGGGCCCTGGCCGGCCGGATGGGCTGGGCGTACTTCGACGACCCGCCGTACCTCCAGCACTGTGGCTGAACCCCCGTCATGACCGCGCTCCCCGACCCCGAGTTACCGGACCACGCCACCGGGCCGGCTCCCCCGCCGGCGCCGCGGGCGATCCCCGAGCGGACGCGGCGGGCCGTGCTCGAGTGCTACGGCGAGCAGGGCCGGCGGGCCCTGGCAGCGGTCGATGCCGGGTCGGTCAAGCGCTACCTGGACTTCGTGGTCGTGGTCGGGACGCGCGACGAGTACATCGTCGAAGGCGACCTCTGCACGTGCGACCGCTCCCTCTTCCGGAACGGGTTCTGCTGGCACCAGCTCGCGGCCCGGATTGCGGTCCTGGCCGATCTCTGCGAGGAGTACGACCTCTGGTACCACGCGGCGCTGGAGTAACGGCTGGCCGGGCCGAACATTCTCTTATCGGGCCGATAACGAGTTCACCGCGTCCGGAACGTATTTCGAAATCCGTAATACCATCCTCAGCCGATCGGTACTCGTCATAGAGGATTATTGTCGATGGAAGACACCTACAGTTACCGGGGATGGCTCGTATCGGACTCTTTCTGGAAGCGCGCCCTCGCGGTTTTCGGCTACGGGCTGGTCGCGCAGCTCATCATCGGCGCGGTGATCGCGGCGTTCGTCGTCTTCTCGGCCGTTCTGGCCGCGTTCGTCTTCGGGATGGGATCTGGGATCTGAACCGGTCCCCCATCTTTTCGGGCGAACGGTTCTGTTCGCTGTCCGGCACTCGTGATCGGGGCGACCGCTGAGGGCGGCGGAGTGACGGTGACTCCGGCTGGCCCCTGTCCCCCGAGGACCCCGGCCGCCACCGTCTCCCGGACGTCGCAGCCAGGCGCGGGCCGTGCCCCGATACCCACGGTTATCTGCACGGCCGCCGATCTCCGTGAGACAGCCACGACCCGACGATCGATCTTCCTGCTCGGGCTGGGCGCGATCGCGCTCGCCGCCGCCTTCGTGATCGCCTTCCGGTACGCAGCCGGCCTCCCCGTGGAGTCTCCCGGCCGGGCCGCCGAGGCCGGGCGGAAACGGGCACCGCCCTAGGCGCGAACCACGGGCGCATTCCCCGGTCGTCGCGAGGACGTCGCCGGGCCGGGGCCGGCCGGGGCGGGCGACGCTCCCATCGGTGATTGAGATCAGAGTGCACCGGCGACCAGGTTCCTGAACGCCTCGATCGCGGGGAGGATCTCCCCACTCTTCTTCAGGCCGACGACCACGAGCTTTCCCGTCGGGAAGAGCAGGAACGACGCTCCGCCCCGCTTCACGATCAGGCCGGGGAACTGCTCGGGCTCGTACTCCGCCCGCTCTCCCATCGCGAGCAGGGCTTCGAAGACCCGCTCCACCGGCACCGGCGTCTCGAGCGAGTCCACCGCGACGATGTTGTGGACCGTGATTGCGGTGGCCGTCACGTCCAGGCCTGCGGCATTTAGGATCGAGATGACACGATCCGCGACGGGCAGAAGACTGTCCACGGACCGCAGACCGTTGACCAGGAACTTACCCGACCGGTAGAAAGGAACGTAGTAGTTCTCCGGCGCGAGCCGGTACTGGAGCCAGGGAGATCCCGTCTTTGGCATCTTCGACCCCGGCAGCAGCTCGTGCAGCGCGGCGAGGTCGAGCGGCCGGTTGAGGGTCACCGTTGCGACGATATTCACGATCTCCATACCCGGTACGCATGATATGGTATCACGGACAATGAAGATACCCCGTCTCCCCGGGCTCACGGCATCAGCGAGTCGAGGCGCTGACGCAGGCCATCCTCGCGAAGGCGTTCCGCGGCGAACTCGTGCCGACGGAGGCCGAACTCGCCCGGCGCGAGGGCCGGGAGTACGAGCCGACCGGCGTGGTGCTCAAGCGGGTGCGGGCAGTCGCGACTGAGCCGAGCCGGCGACGGCGGGTCGACCCCCATCCCACTGGTGCCGAGAACGTCGACATCGTTCCGCTCGATCCAGTCCCGGACGCTCCCCGGTTCCGGCTCGTTGTCTGCCGCGAGCACCAGGAAGGGTATGCGCCGATCACAGTGCGTTCGATAGGAGAACGGATCGCGTATTGTCGCCGTGAGTGTTCTGTTCCTTTATCTGAAACAGCATCCTACAACGGTGTGACATGAAGATCAACTGGGAGGTAAAACTGGCCATCGTGCTGGTTTCAATGAGCCTCAGTATCTATTCATTCAAGCTGGTTTTTTTGAAAAATCCCCAGGATACTGCCAATTACATCTTCAATGCCCTGGGGTTCCTGCCGATCAACGTTCTCCTGGTGACGATCGTCCTCAACAAACTGCTCGCGATACGCTCCCGGCGAGAACGGCTTGAGAAGATGAACATGGTCATCGGAACGTTCTTTTCCGAGGTCGGGAAGCAGCTGATGCGCGAAATCGGAAAGAGCGATCCGGGTGTCGGGCGTATCAGGGATCTGCTCGTCCAGGGAAAGGAGTGGGACGCCGATACAACCGCCCTGGTGAGAAAACAGGCGGCATCCCACGATTACGCGGTCGATGCGTCGGCGGTTGACATGGTTCACATCCACGAATTTCTCTCCTCGCGGAGGGATTTCATGCTCCGGCTGCTGGAGAATCCCGTCCTGCTCGAGCACGAATCGTTCACCGACCTCCTGCGAGCCGTGTTCCATCTCACCGAGGAGCTCGGGTGCCGGACGGATTTCGGGTGCCTTCCCTCCACCGATTACGCCCATCTCTCCGGTGACATCCGGCGTGTGTACGAACGGATGGTCATCCAGTGGCTCGACTACATGAACTACCTGAGGACCAGCTATCCGTACCTGTATTCCCTCGAGATGCGGACCAACCCGTTCGATCTGAACGCATCCCCGGTTGTGCAGGAGTGACGGATCAGGAGGAGTACCAGGCAACCCCCGAGGACCTGATTGCGAAGGACTTCTCTGCCGACGAACGAGCCCGGGCTCCCGGGCCATCACCAGTTTTTCCGTGCTGCACGCCGATGACGAAGAGGACGGCCGGATGTACCTGGAATACTGCCGCTGTCACCACATCGGCGTGGCCCACACCCGGGAACAGGTGTTCTGACAGGCCGGTTTCGAGTGCCCCGAGCACGCGGAAAGGATAGCGATACTTTCTCTCTCTTCTCCGGGGTGCCCGGGTACTGAGTGCTGCAGAACCGATCGCGGTCGTGCCGGGGTGGGTGATGCGGACCGATTGGAACCGCAGGGGCCGGCCGGTGATGCAGCATCCCCGGTCAAAATTCTCGAACGAGACCGCTCGGTGTCAGGCGTACGCGAAGTACGGTCACAACCCGGCACACGACCCACGGCGGTGCCCGTGACGGCGAGCCTGACGTGAATCCCGAGTCGACGAGACGACCGGAGCCTTCCCGGCGCCGCCCGCGCTCCTTCCCGGCTACTCCTTTTCACTCCCGCCGGAATGTTCCGCGAACCGCTGGAAGGCGCAGACCCCCCACGCGATCGTCTCGCCGGGCTTCGCCTCGCGCAGCATGGTCTCCGCGTGCTCCTCGCAGACGGTGGACGCACAGCAACCGAGCGACTGTATCCCGATCGCTCTCTTTCCGCAGACCTCGCAGACCGGATGCTCCGTCTCCCCGCTCATGCTCTTCCTCTCAGTTCGTCCGGTTCGGTTCCGGATCCGATAAATCCTCCTGCACCGTCCCGAGCCCCGCCCCGCCGCATTGATCCGGGCAGCGCAACGCGGCCCCCGCTCCTCCGGCGAACCGGGCCGTCGTGCCGCCGCCGTTTCGCGGCGGGTCGATCAGGCGTACCGAAAGCGAGCCAGGGTCCGGGGCCCCCACAGCAACACCACGACTGCAGCGACGGCCGCGAGGATGACGCTCGCCCGGACGGGGTCGTACGGGAACCCGTAGTCGGGAACCGAACCCATGTTGGTCATGGCGTGGAAGACGACCATGCCGAAGACGCTCCTGCCGGTGTTGTTGTAGATCCAGACCATCAGCACGCGCAGCACCACCGTCGTTGCGCACTGCCCTGCCACCCAGAGCGGCGGGTTCGCGAGGGCGTAGGGAACGAGGTGCCAGAGGGCCCAGGCCGTCCCCAGCACGATCCCGGCCGGCAGCGCCCCCAAGCGGTCCTGGAGCGGGTCGAGGGCGTACCCCGACCAGCCCGCCTCCTCGCCGATCGCCAGGACGAAGAAGACCAGGAAGTACGCGGGCAGCAGCAGGACCGGGGCGTAAAGCTCCGGGCCCACCACCCCCGCCAGCCTCATCCACGCGCAGGACAGGACCGTCACGAGAGGAACCAGGAGCAGGGTGGGGATGTACCAGCGCTTCCGCGCGATCCTTCGATAGTCGAACGGCCGTCCCAGCAGACGTCTCACGCCGTCGGCTCCCGCCTCGCGGTAGGTGAGGATCGCGGCCGCGACCAGCGGGTTTCAGACCATCAGCAGGCTGAACGGCGGGACGAGACGGAGCGCGTACACGGGAAGGGTGATCAGGAAAAGCAGGGCGAAGAACCGGGACGGCGACCCCGTCGGCGGGGCACTTCCGGTCGCCGGTCGACTGTGCCTGGACGGTTGGCCGCGGCCCGGGACGGGCAGCAGGGCCGCTGCGCGCCGCAGCGCGTGCCAGAGCGCACGGACGACGAGGACGGCCTCCTCGATCGTGAGGGACCGGAGCCCGTGCCGTGAAGGAAGGACCGTCCGGACAGGCACGCCGGGACAACGCACGACAGTGATCGGGGCGACGCGGGTGCTGCCACGTCCGCACAGTCCCCTCACGGCGACGGAGGCGGCCACGGCGACGACGGGCCGCGCGAACGACCTGGTGACCGCCGGCAGGATCTCGCAGCAACTCTCCTCCGGCCGCCCGGCACCGCGGACGACCTGGCGTATCGCGGCGCCGTTCGTGGATGCGCACCTGCTCGCGCCGCACCCGGGCCGGTGATCGCTCGCGCCCCGTGTCGTGATCACTGCCTCTACCGACGATGATCGACCGGAGGGCGATCCGGGCATATAAATTCACCGTTTACCCGGCCGGACCGTCGCCATCGAACTCCACGCGACGGGCGCCCGGGCCCCGGGGGGGTCCGGGCGTTCCGGGTCCGCGGACAGCGCGCCGACCGCCTGATCGGGCCGGGGCCGCGCCCGATCCCCCTTCTCCCGCGGCCGACGCGAGAACCCTGATTACCTCCTGGCCCCCGATCTCCCTGTGCGACCCCTGCTCCTGCTTATCGTGCTCGGCCTCGGGCTCGCGTCCGCGGGCTGCACCGCGCCGCCGGCCGGCACCGGCCCGGCCCCGGTACCGACGGCACAGGTGACTGCGGCCCCTTCCGGACCGCCGGCTGCCACCTCGCCGGGCATCACCGCGCCCCCCGCTCCGGTCGGATCCGTCGCCTCGACGCCCACGCCGACTTATACGGCCGGCAGGGGCACGCTCTGGGTCTCGGTCCTCGACATCGGCCAGGGCGACGCCCTCCTGGTTCAGACGCCGGCCGGCCGGACCATGCTCGTCGACGCCGGGGACGCCGACGCCGGGTGGGAGGTCGTGACCGCGCTCCGGGAGCGGGACACCGGCGTGCTCGACGCGGCCGTGGCCACGCACCCCCATGCAGACCACATCGGCGGCTTCCGGGCCGTCTTCGCCCGGTTCCCCGTCGGCCGGTTCTACGACGCCGGCTACCCCTCCACCTCGGCCACCTACGAGGAGATACTGACGATGATCGAGGAGCAGGACTACCGGTACAGCACCCCCACGCGGGGAGAGACTATCGACCTGGACCCGGCAATCCGGGTCGACGTGCTCAGCCCGGACGGGCAAAACGCCGGCGAGATCCACGACAATATGCTCGTCCTCCGGCTGACGTACGGCCGGACCTCGTTCCTGCTCGCGGGCGACATGTCGGCCGACCTCGAGCGGGAACTCGTCTCGTCGGGGGCAGAGGTCGATAGCACCGTCCTGAAGGTCGCCCACCACGGCTCGCGGTCGTCGAGCACGACGGCCTTTCTCGAGGCCGTGGACCCCGAGGTCGCGGTGATCTCGGTCGGCACCGGCAACCCCTACGGCCACCCGACCGGGGAGGTGCTCCTGCGGCTCACGGCCGTCGGCTCGA
Organism: Methanoregulaceae archaeon UBA288; assembly: GCA_002495225.1. Classification (GTDB taxonomy): domain Archaea; phylum Halobacteriota; class Methanomicrobia; order Methanomicrobiales; family Methanospirillaceae; genus UBA288. The sequence goes on from DAEF01000122.1 coordinate 16,892, forward strand.
AGGTCTTCCAGACGGACCAGAGCGGGACCGTCACGGTCTCGTCGGACGGAACCAGGGTCACGGTCGCGACCGAGCGGAGCGCGCCCTCGGTCCCGCCCCTGGCGCTCCCGACGCTCGCGGCGCAGACGGTCACCCCGGTGCCGACGGTCCCCCGGGGTCCAGTCCGGTCGCGGTCACGGCGCTCGACCTCCGGGGCGAGACCGTGACGGTCACGAACGGCGGGTCGTTTCCGGTGAGCCTCGACGGCTGGAGGCTGACCGACGAGGGGGCGAACCACGTCTACGGTTTCGCCGAAACGACCCTGCCGGCCGGCGGGTCGGTCACCATCGCGACCGGCACCGCTGCCGGCGACATTAAGTGGAAGAACGACAACGTCTGGAACAACGACGGCGATACGGCCTACCTGTACGATTCGGCCGGCCGGCTCGTCAGCACGCGGGAGGGGTGATACGTGAAGGTGACGGTCGACCGGTTCGAGGGAGAGGTCGCAGTGCTCCTGGTCCGTCCGGGGGAGACGCAGCAGATACTGTTCCCGCGAAAACTCCTTCCCGGCGTCGAGGAGGGGGCCCTGCTCGATCTCATCGTGACGCCCGACGAAAGCGCGACGCGGGCGGTGCGTGAGAGGACTGCGTCGCTGATCGAGAAACTGCGAAAAAAACGAGAGTGACGGCACCCCGGGCCTTCGGTTGGCCGTTGCGACCGTGAGCGTCAAGGCGGTCGCTTCGTCCTCGTGCCCCCCGTTCGGCCTGTCGTGACAAAAAGAAGGACCGGTTTCCTCCTGGCGCCCTGAATTTGCGAACGTCCGGTCCTCTTCTCTCGAGAGGCCAGCGGTGTCGGTGGTCGCTCGTCGCTGCTGCGGTGGCTCCGGCACGACACTGGCAGACAACGGCGGCTCTCTATCGGGGGTTCGCCCCTTTCTGCTTCGACGCCTCACGCGCCCTGTTCGCCGAGTGAGTGTGGCTCGTATCAGTCCGATCTGCGGGGGAGCATCCCGCATTGACCTGAAGGTCCGTCTCCCGAATCATTTGATCCATCCAGGGCAACCCAGAGAGCACACCGCTCGCCGAGACAGGGAGCCTCGTACAGCTCGTCCCGCTCGCCCACCAGCGTCTGGGTCGTCACACGGCTGGACATGAACGGACAGATTCGCGGGTTCATCCCGGCACCCCCGATCGCAGGGGCCGAGTCGAACCGCGAAGGAGGGCGCACTCCGGCATGACCGATGGGGGCAGTATCGGTTGCGAGCTCGCCGCCGCCGGACAACATTCTATATGCATTAGTTCATCGTTGGTGCCTCGACATAATGGAGATTTTGGAGGGCACCACCCGGAACCATCTCACCATCCAGAGCGCGGACCGGATCCTGGCACCCCTCTGCGGTCGAACTGGTTCCAACCAGATCATAATTGGGTCCTTCCTTGATCGTGCCAGGGGGAACGATCGGCGCCGGAGCGGTTCGCGGTGACCCTCCTCTTCTCCCGGTGGGTTCGCTCGGCCGTATCACGAATCGGGAGCGAGCGTTGATCATCCTCGCACCGCGAAGCGTCTACAGGTGGCGATCGAACCCCGTCCTCCCTCCTCCTGGTCGGCTCAGCAGTCCCGTGATCTCGGGTTGCCTGCCGCAGAGCGGACCGGAGGACGTGCTGCCCGGGCGGGTTCGTTGGGCCGGGTGTCGCGTGTTCACGCTCACTGCCAGGTGATCACCCGCCGACGCCCAAGACCTCGAGACAGCCCCGCCGACGGGTCGTCTGTCTCGGTCGGTCCGTCGATACACTTAATGAGATTCCTACCGAAACCTTGTCAATGAAGGGCCGCCCGTTCATCTGCATCGCGATCCTCGCCTCGCTCCTGCTCTTCTTTGGCTTTGCCGTCCCTGTCACCGCCACTGATGTGACCTACACCGGCCAGGCGATCACGATCACCAGCCCCGGGTCGTACGTCCTGAAGAACGATATCACGGACAGCACCCTGGTGACCTGTATCGAGATCCGGGCATCGAACGTCGTCGTCGACGGCGGCGGACACCTGGTCGATGGTACGGGCACCGGGGATTCGATCGGCATCAGCGTCCGCAACCCGGAGGGCGTGAGGAACGTCACGATCCGGAACATCCGGGTCCGTGACTGGGAACGCGGCGTCTCCCTGGAGGGGGCCGTCGACTCGAGCGTCGAGTCGTCGGTGCTCGAGGGTAACCTCTTCTGCGGGGCCGTCTTCTACCTTAACGCGACCGGGAACACGCTCGCCGGCTGCACCGTCACGGGCAACGGATATGGCCTCGTCCTTTCTGCCGGAGCGTCCGACTGCGCGGTACGGGACAACCGGATAGAGAACAACGAGTGCGGGCTCTACCTCTATGATTCGGACGGCGTGACCGTCACGAAGAACATCGTCGCGGGCAACTGGGATTGCGGCGTCTGTTATTATCTCTCCGGTGGCGGCTCGGTTTACGACAACCGCTTCGACAACAGCCGCAATGTCGTCTTCGACGGGGAGCCCATCGCGGCGAACGCCTGGTCGGTTGAGCCGCGCAACGGTCTGAACATCGCGGGCGGACCCCTGGTCGGCGGCAACTACTGGGCACGTCCGGACGGCACGGGTTTCTCGGAGGTCATCGCCGACAGCGACAGCGACGGCTTCTCCGATGTACCGCTCGATCTCGCTCCCGGGAACGTCGACGCCCACCCGCTCGCTCCGTCGGTCGGGTTCATCCCGACCCCCGAGCCGACCCCGACGGCACAAGCTCCCGACCCGACGCCGACGGCAGAGCCCCCCACGCCCATCCCGTCGTTACCGATCCCGATCCCCACGGCATCCGGCGTGGCGATGGTGCCTGGAGGTTCCGCCGGCCCGACGGACACGGACGCCGACGGGCTCTACGACGACGTCAACGGGAACGGGCGAAAGGACTTCGCGGACGTCGTCCTCTACTTCAACCAGATGACATGGATTGCCGGGAACGCACCGGTCTCGCTCTTCGACTTCAACAAGAACGGCAGGATCGATTTCTCCGATGTCGTTTTCCTGTTCAACCATCTGTGATCGCGTTCCCGAACACGATCCCGTCCCGGGCGATCAACCTCCCGAACAGGGGCCCGGGACCGGGCTTCGGTGACGGCGCCGGGACGTGGTCCTCCTCGGACTCGCGCGCGGGCCTGGTAGCGTCAGGGATTCATTGACGATGTGGGAGAAGGGACAGGAGGCGATGGACTGGAGGTCCCTCCTGCTCCGGAGAGCCCTGGTACCGACTACGACAGACCCCTCACAGTACTGCGCAAGAGCGAGGAGATGCGAAGCAGCCAGAACGATGAGTATTGGTCGCCTGGCCGGTCGGTCGCGTATTATCCCCGGTCATCGACGTAGATCGAAACCGTCCCCTCTGCCGGGGGTCCCCCGGCACGCGGGCACCGCTCGATGAGTCGGCCCATCTCCCATGACGCGAGCACGCGGCACGCGTCGGCATCAGGTCTTCTGAGACGGTCGTGTGAATGCGGAGCCGGAGCGGAGCGGGCCCGGGAGGGCCAGCTAGGCTCGATCCCATCGCCATCGAGGGGAGCATTCGCCCGGACGTCCATCGTCACCGCGATGACGGCCGGCTCGTCCCCGGCCCGGTCGGCGGAAAGCGACCGTCGCGTGTCTTTAGCTCTCGCTCTCCTGCCACTCGTTCAGCGCTGTCAGATCGAGGGTCTGACGGGTGCTGAGGGAACGCCATTCGTGCGCATGACATGCGCGGCACTCTCGAACCCCGGGCCGGTGAATCCCGGTGCCTGTCCAGCGGCGAGATCTTAGAATGGTGAGAGGGACGGGGCCTCCTCGTTCCACGCCCGGGCTGGCGGTTCAATCGTCGTCGGAGTTGTCGTCCTCGTCGTCACCGGAGTCGTCGTCCGACCCCCCGGTGCTGCCGGGCACGGTCGTCCCCGGGTCCTCTCCGGAGTCCGAGGAACAACCGGCTGCGAGTGGCACAGAGCAGGACGAGGAGAACGAGCGCCGCCGCGAGGGTTGGGGGTACGGTTCGTTTCATGCTGGTCACACCCTCCCCTTTGGCCAGGGGCAGACAATCGATTCGCGATCCACTCGCAACAGCGCCGCATGCCTCCCGGACAGCCTGGATGTCCATCGGCCCGGACCATCCTTCGCGCGAAGAAAAGACGTGCTTCGTCAGGCGTCCTGAAAAGAGGGAGGGCCTGCCGGCGCGACCAGGTCCCTTTTATCGAGGTGGAGCAGCAGTCTGAAGGCCGCCTCGAAGCGCAGCATCGCGCCGGCCACACGGCCGGGCCGCCATATCTCCCGATGACCCGGGCGGTGATCGGGGATCGACGGATCCGCCGAGCAGAACGTCAGGAAGTTCTTGGTCAGGATCGGCAGATCCGTTGACTGGACGGCGGTCAGGACGGCCCGGATGATCACCGGGCCATGATGAAATGGATCCCTCGCTTCTGCTCGACGGTGATGTCCCGCCTCAGCTCGTTCAGGTTCGTGGCTCTGCAATCTCATGGCATGTGCTGCCTCAGGGCAGTTGGCCGAAAAGGGGGTTACAGCCCGGGGCCGGCGTCCGGCTGGAGGAGCGGCGGCCCGCCGCGGGCGTAGGCGGTCGAGTCAAGGACGGCCAGCCAGTCGAACTCGGTCAGGCTCGCGGGAGTGAGCGGGAAGTAGGTCGAGTTCCTCGTGCTCGCCGAGCGGGTCGAAAGGGCCGCGACCTCATCGGGCGGGAGCCCCCGGCCCCGGTGCGTCGAAACGAACCGCGCCGGGCCCGGCGCGGCCGTGAGCCGCGCCTCGAGTGTCCCCGCCCCGGGCCGGCCGATGCCGCCGTCCTCGGAGACGCCCACGGCCGAGCCGATGACGGCGTAGCGCGCTCCGAGGGCCGCGTCGAGCTGCGCCCCCGCCGTCCACCACGCGAGCGCGTGGGGGCCCAGCTGCCACTCGGCCCGGCCTCGCCGCAGGTGGCTGTTGTGCGCGAAGGCCAGCACCTTCCCCCGGCCCCGCTCGCGGGAGACCATGTAAGCCAGGTTGTCGGCCATCATCGCGTCGCGCATGCCGAGGAGCCGGACGATCCGCTCGCCCGCGGCCAAGGGACGGGCCACCGCGGCGTGGTAGGTGAGCAGCTACCGCGCGGCCGAGGCGTAATGCAGGGCCTCCCGGTGGGCGTCCTCGCCGGTCCTCCCTGCCAGTTCGGGGCGGCGCACGCGGAGTTCGGTGACGAGGTCCTCGGTCTCCAGCCGGAGGGCCGTTGCGGCCGGCGACAGGCCCACCGACTGCGCCGGGTCCATGTTCGCCGCGGGGTTCTCCCAGGCGGCGTCCGGGCCGAGCAGGGCCTCGATCCGTTCGCGGCGCTCCCGGCCGCCGGCGCCGTCGACCGCGGCCAGGTACTCGAGCGCGACCTCGAGGAGCCGTCGCGGGCTGTCGCTGTGCATCATCTCGGTCGGGCTGTCGAAG
>DAEF01000199.1 GCA_002495225.1 Methanoregulaceae archaeon UBA288
TCACCATGCCTGCCGATGACATCAGTCACCCCGTACCGGATCTGACCGGCTATATCACCGAGGGGCAGATCGTTCTCTCGCGCGACCTCTTCCGGCGCGGCATCGACCCGCCGATCGACGTGCTGCCCTCGCTCTCGCGGTTGATGAGCCTCGGGATCGGCCCGGGCAAGACGCGGGAGGACCACCGGAACGTCTCGGACCAGGTCTACGCCAGCTATGCCTACGGGCGCGACCTCCGCCGGCTCGTCGCGATCGTCGGCGAGGAGGCCCTGACCGAACTCGACCGGGCGTACCTCGCCTTCGCCGAGCAGTTCGAGGCACGGTTCATCTCGCAGCGGAACGAGGACCGTGCGATCGAGGAGACGCTCGGCATCGGATGGGAGCTGCTGGCCGGCCTGCCCGTTGACGAGCTGAAACGGATCAGCCCCGAGTTCATCGCCCGCTACCACCCCACGCGCGGAGAGGAGGGGGAGGCGACGTGACATCCGAGCCGGTCAAGCCGACGAGGATGGAACTGATCCGGAAGCGGGAGCAGATCCGGCTCGCCGAGCAGGGGCGAGACCTCCTGCGCGAGAAGATGGACGCGCTCGTCCGCGAGTTCTTCCGGGTCATGAACGAGGTCTCGACCTCGCGCGAGGAGCTCGAGCGGAGCGCTCGCGACGCCGACCGCTCGCTCCTGATCGCCCAGGCCGTCGACGACCCGGTGACCCTGCGATCGGCGTCGTTCGCGACCAGGCGGCGCGTGGTGCTCGACATCGAGGCCCGGTCCATCATGGGCGTCTCGATCCCGGTGATCGAGAAGAAGAGCCTCGCCCTGACCGCACTCGAGCGCGGGTACAGCATTATCGGCACCAGCGGCCGGATCGACGAGGTGGCCGAGAAGTTCGAGGCCGAGCTCGACCTGATCGTCGGGCTCGCCGAGACCGAGACCACGCTCCGCCGCATCGGCCACGAGATCCTGATGACCCGGCGCCGGGTGAACGCGCTCGAGCAGGTGATGATCCCCGATCTCTACCGGCAGACGAAGTACATCAAGATCACGATCGAGGAGAGGGAACGGGAGGACCTCTTCCGCCTTAAGAAGGTCAAACGCCTCCTCGAGCGGCGGAAGAGAGAGTCCCGGGCCGCCGTGGCGGCCGAGGGCTAGACGACCGCCCTTGGCGCAAGGATCTGCAGCGCCTCGTCCGAACACCGTTTCTGGGAAACGAGGTCGTCCCCCGACCACCGCGAGGTGTTCAGGAGCTTTCGGACGTCGTCGTAGCTCAGGTTGTGGAACTCGATGCGGTCCCACGTCTTCGCGTCGACGCAGGTCCAGGCCTGCCCGAGGATCCGCTTGAGGCTCTCGACATCGCTGCGATCGAACTCGCTCCAGCGCATCCCGAGGTGCGCCCGGATCTTCTCGCAGGCCATCTCGGCGTTCTTCTCCTTGGTCACCTGGTAAAGCCGCTGGCCGATCCCGGTTCTCGAGATATCCTGAGTCTTGGGAACATCTGACATAACCACCACCCCGTGGGCAGCAGTCTCTATCGCGGGATCCCGTATAAATTTTTGCATATCCTATTTCATTTTTTCGCTCGGTGCCACCGGGGCGGGCCTCCCCGGGATCCATTCACCCCGTCCGGTCCCGGCGGAGCCGCTTGAAGACCTCCATCGCGGCGAGCAGGCTCAACGAGAGAAGCAGGAGGATCCCCCACCACTCGAGCGGCACCGGCGCGATCGAGAGCGTCTCGGCCACCGGGGGGATGTACATCGCGACCACGTGGACCAGGAGCGATCCCAGCGTGGCCGCGACCACGAGCCAGTTGCGCGAGAGCGGCATGCGGAAGGCCGAGACGCGCTCGGACCGGGCGTTGAAGACCTGGACGTTCTCGAAGAGGACGAAGAGGAGGATGAGGAGGTTCCGGGCGTCGGCCTCGGCCCAGCCGTTTCCGAGGAGCCAGGCGAAGAGGGCGAACCCGACCCCGGACATGGTCACGGCCGAGAGGAGGACCTGCCGAATCATGAGCTGGTCGAAGATCGGCTGCTCCGGCGGCCGGGGGGGGCGCTCCATCGCCCCGGGCTCGCCCGGCTCGAACGCGAGCCCGATGTGCTGGACCCCCTCGGTCACGAGGTTGAGCCAGAGGAGCTGGACCGCGAAGAGCGGGATCGGCAGGTTCCCCACGAGCGCGAAGGTGAAGAGGAGCACCTCAGCCATCCCGGTCGCGACCAGCAGGAGGGTCACCTTCCGGACGTTGTCGTAGGCGAACCGGCCCTCCTCGATCCCGGCGACGATCGAGCTGAACCGGTCGTCGGTCACGATCATGGAGGCCGCGTCCTTCGCCACGTCGGTCCCCGAGCCCATGGCGACCCCGATGTCCGCCTGCCTGAGGGCCGGGGCGTCGTTCACCCCGTCGCCGGTCACGGCCACGAACTGGCCACGCTGCTGGAGGGCGGCGACGATGTCGAGCTTCTGGAGCGGCGTGACCCGGGCGAAGACCCGGGCCCGGTCCACGAGCCCCGGGTCTTCGGACCCGGCGATCATGGCCCCGGTCACGACCTCCTCCTCGCTCCCCGCGATCCCGAGCTGCCGTGCGAGCGCGAGCGCCGTCACCGGGTGGTCCCCGGTCACCATCAGGACGCGCACGCCGGCCCGCCGGCACTCCTCGACTGCGTCGACGGCGTCGGGCCGGAGCGGGTCGATGAACCCGGCGAGTCCGAGGAGCG
>DAEF01000149.1 GCA_002495225.1 Methanoregulaceae archaeon UBA288
CGCCGGTGGTGTGCAGCACGCCCTTGGGCTTGCCGGTCGAGCCCGAGGTGTAGAGGATGAAGAGCGGGTCCTCCGCGTCCATCTCCTCGCAGGGGCAGCGCCGGTCGGCCGACCGCACCAGCTCGTCGTAGTCGACCTCCATCTCGCTGTGGATCTCGATCGGCTGCTCGGTCTCGCGCCGGAGCACCACCACGTGCTCGACTGTCGGGGCGTTGATGATCGCCTCCTCGATAAAATGCTTGAGCGGGATCGTCTTGCCGCGGCGGAAGGAGTAGTCAGCAGTGACCACGACCTTCGCGCCGGAACCGACGATCCGGGCGTGGATCGCGGCCGATCCGAACCCGCCGAAGACGACCGTGTGCACGGCGCCGATCCGGGCACAGGCAAGCATCGCGATGATCTGCTCGGGGACCATCGGCATGTAGACGCAGACGCGGTCGCCCTTCTGGACCCCCAGGCTCTTGAGGCCGTTCGCGAACTTGCAGACCTCGATGTAGAGCTGGCGGTAGGTGTAGATCCGTTCGTTCTCGTCACCCTCGCCCTTCCAGATCAGGGCGACCTTGTTCCGCCGCCCCTGTTGGAGTTGCCGGTCCAGGCAGTTGTAGGTGATGTTCGCCCTGGCGCCGACGAACCAGCGTGCGTGGGGATGGTTCCACTCGAGCACGCGCTCCCACTCCTTCGACCAGGAGAGCTCGCGGGCGATCCGGTCCCAGAACCCCTCCGGGTCTGCACGATAGTCGTTGTACGCGGCCGTATAGTCCCCGATCCAGGTGTTCCGGGCCAATTCGGGGTCGGGGAGATACCGGCACTGCTCGGTTATCAGGTGCTGCTCCTCAGACATCGTTATTCTACATTATAAATCATGATTATTGTAATTAATTGTTATCGTTTGTCACGGGGGAGCGTTTATCTGAGTACATGGAGATACGGGATGCGTCCCTTTCATGGTCGAGACCCTCGTAACCCCGGGCTCCTACCAGTACGTCTGTACCCGTCTCCAGGTCAGGAAGACCCGCCTCTACCCTCCCGAGAACTACGCCCGCCTGCTCCAGATGAGCCTGCCCCAGATGGTCCGGGCCATCGGCGAGGACGAGCGGTACCGCCGCGAGGTCTACAACCGTTACCCCACGTCCACGGACCTCGACCAGTTCGAACGGGCCCTGACCGCGAACCTGGCCCGCGAGTACCGGGAGGTGCTCGAAATGACGCCGGGGAGCTTGCGCACCCTGACGGCCGATTACCTCCACCGTTGGGATATCGTGAACGTGATGGCAATCCTCCGGGGAAAACGACACGGCCTCTCCCGGAGGCAGATCCTCGAGGGGATGATCCCGGCGGGCGATCTCGGAAGGGAGCGGCTCGAGGCGCTCATCGCCGCCCCGGACCTCGACAGCGTGGTGGAGGGACTGAAAGACTGGCCCCTCTACCCCGAGGCCCGGACCTGCGCGTGCCGCGTCCTCCCCCCGGGGGAGTTCGCCCGGGTCGAGGACCGGCTCTACCGCAAGTACTACCTGGCCATGCTCACCGTCTCGAAAAGCGGCGTCCGCGGCGGCGAGGCCTTCGCGTGCTACCTCCGCTTCGAGATCGACATCCTGAACATGCGGAACCTCTTCCGGCTCCGGGCAGGGAGCCGCCTTTCCGACGTCGCGGGCTCGATGGTGCCCGGCGGCAACATCCCGGTCGAGGAGTTCGCCCGGATCGCCGGGATCGAGGACCGGGCGGCCTTCGTGGACGAGTTCGAGACGACGAACATCCTGCCCGTCGCGACCCGCGCCATGCAGGCCCTGCGCCGCGACGCGTCTATCGGCCCCGAGCAGGTGGCCGACCTGCTCTGGTCGCGCTGGGAGGAACGGCGCACGACCGTGCACGTGGTCGAGGTCGCGGTCACCCGGGTCAGGCTCGAGGAGCTGGACCGGCTCGCGACCCGGCACCCGTTCACGGTCCTCCCCGTCGTCGCGTACCTGGAGCACAAGCGGATCGAGATCGGGAACCTGAGGGCCTGCGTGCGCGGGCGTCAGTTCGGGGTCCCGAACGAGCGGATTAGGCGATACCTGGTGGCCTGATGGTCTCGGCCAAACGTGTCTCTCCGACACGGGGCGAGCTGCTAGCGGTGAAGCGGCGGATCATCCTCTCGGAGAAGGCCTACGCGGTCCTGAAGCGGAAGCTCGACGGGCTCATGTTCGAACTGATGGGGGGGGCTCGAGGCCGCGCGGAACGCCGAGGACGCCCTCTACCAGGACTACGTCCTGGCCGCGCAGGATCTTTCGGTCGCCACGATGATGGTCGGAGAGCTCGGCATCGCCATCGCGGCCGAGTCGATCGAGGCCGCCCCGGTCCTCGTCCGAACCGAGCGGAACGTCTTCGGCGTGCTGCTCCCGGTCTTTCGCGTGGAGCGGGTGGCCCGGAGCATGGACGAGCGGGGCTACAGCCTGCTCGGGACCACGCCCGTGATCGACGACGTGGTCACGGCCCACGAGGACCTCGTGCGATCGACCGTCGCGGCTGCCGAGGCAGAGGCCACCATCCGGCTGCTCGTCGCAGAGATCATCCGGACCCGGCGGCGCGTGAGGGCCCTCGAGCACCGCGTGCTTCCCGACCTCCGCGGGGCCCGGGACGCGATCGAGCTCCGGCGGGAGGAGCTCGACATCGAGGAGCACGCCCGCCTCTTTCTGAGCAAGAAGATCAGGGCGCGCCGGGCAGAGGAAAAAACCCGCACGGAGGCGCCCGGCGGGCCTGCGGGTTCGCCATCCGGCGGCCGTCGGGGGCCCTGACGGCGTCCGCGATCGCGGCCGTGACCACGACCTTGCCGTCTTGGACGGCCGTGCGGAGGTCCGCGCCCTGCGCGAGCCGGGCCGCGATCGCGGCCGAGAGGCAGCAGCCCGAGCCGTGGACGTCCCAGGGGAAGCGCGGGCCTACGAACGGGAATGCCCCGTCGTCGTCGACGAGCAGGTCGATCGCCTCGGCCCCCTCGCCGTGTCCGCCCTTGACCAGCACGGCGCGGGCGCCGAGATCCCGCAGGATGTCCGCCGCCTCCCGCATCTCGTCGATCGTCCGGACCGGCCGGCCGACCAGGGCCGCGGCCTCGCCCAGGTTCGGGGTCAGCAGGGCCGCGCGGGGCAAAAGCCGTTCGACCAGGACGGCGACCGCGGCAGGGTCGAGGAGCCGCCCCCCGCTCGTCGCGGCCATCACCGGGTCGACCACGAGCGGGAGGTCGTCGGGGAGGGCGTCCGCGACGGCGGTGCAGACGGGAGCCGTCGCGAGCATCCCCGTCTTCGCCGCGCCGACCGGAAAGGCCTCGAGCAGGGCCTCGATCTGGGCCGCAACCATGACCGGGTCCACGGGGGCAGCGGCCCTGACGGCGGACGGCGTCTGCGCGGTCAGGGCCGTGATCGCCGAGAGCCCCCAGGCGTCGAGGGCGGCGAAGGTCCGGAGGTCGACCTGGATGCCGGCCCCGCCCGACGGGTCCGAGCCGGCGCAGGTGAGTGCGTACGCGACGGTCATCGGGATCGAGTCGGCGGCGCGCGGGATGAACCTTGGGGAAGAACCTTCGCGAAACTTGAAATAATCGATCGCGAAAGAAAGTCCAATGGATCTCTCCCTGTGGTACCTGCTGGTTCTCGGGTTCGCACCGGCCCTCTTCTGGCTCTGGTATTTCTATATCAAGGACCGGTTCGCTCCCGAGCCGCGGGCCTGGATCCTCCGCATCTTTTTCCTGGGGATGCTCTCGACCATCCCGATCGCGCTCGTCGAGGGACTGCTCGCAGCGTTCTTCCCCTCGGACTTCGTCCTCGCCGTCATCGTGGCGCCCGTCGTCGAGGAGATCGGCAAGTTCCTGGTCGTCTACTGGTTCGTCTTCAGGCAACCGGTCTTCGACGAGCCGATCGACGGGATCGTGTACGCGGTGACCGCAGCGCTCGGGTTCGCCGCGCTCGAGAACTTCGTCTACCTCTTCGCCGCCTACTCCGAGACCCTGACCCTTCCCCTCGAGCTCTCCCTGCTCCGCGCCGTCCTCTCGGTGCCCGGTCACGCCCTGATGTCGTCCATGTGGGGGTACGCGCTCGGCCAGAGCCTGGTCACGCCGCACGGGCTCGCCACGCGGCTCGTCTACCACGGGCTGTTGCTCGCCATCTTCCTGCACGCCGCGTTCAACTTCCTGGTCGGGGCCGACGCTGTCGGGGTGACCGTGCTGGTCCTGGTGCTCGTGCCGGGAATGTGGCTGGTCGCGACGCGGAAGATCGCCGGGTCCATCCGCGACGGCCGTCCGTAGGAGTAGAGAGGCGACCTCGCGGTTTCCGGGCGTCGAGCCGGGGATGGCGCCTGGTGCCGCGACGGGTCGATCAGTGACGGGTGGACCGGCCGGAGGAGGGGTCCTGCGCGGAGATCCCGGCACCGGGCCGAACGTTCAGTCCGGGAGCGGGTGCTGCGCCCAGAAGTCCGCGAGCGCGCCGGCCATGCCGCGGGGGTTGTCGAGGTGGAGCCCGTGGGCGGCGCCGGGGAGGACGTACCCCCGGACGTCCGAAAACCACTTGAGGAGCAGCCGGTGCGTCTCCCCGAACCGGGCCCAGAGGGCGTTGCTCTTGCTGCCCGTGACGGCGAGGACCGGGCAGGCGATCCGCTTGGCGTCGGCCTCGCCGAAGCTCCAGTCCAGCCACCCGGGCAGATCGCGCTCGAACGACGTCGCCGCGTCGACGATGGACTGCTCGAACGCCCCGGGCAGCACGCGGTCGAGCAGGGCGCGTTACCCAGCTCCCATCCTGGCCCGCAACAGGTCGTCGACGACCCGCTCCGGGTCCCCCTCCCGGAACCGTTCCCGTCCCTGCACGAGCGAGTCCCGGTAGGACGGGCCCGTGGCTCCGACGGCGAGCGCCGGTTCCAGCAGGGCGAGCGTGTGGACGGCGTCGGGCGCATCGAGCGCGAGCTGGAGGGCGACACAGCCGCCAAGGGACTCTCCCACGACGTGCGCGCGCTCGATGCCGAGGTGGCGAAGGACGGCCCGGCAGTCGGCGGCCTGTTGGGCGAACCCGATGGGACCGTTGCCATGACTGCTGTTCCCGTAGCCCCGGCGGTGGTACAGGACCGTTTGGTACCGATCGGTCAGCACCGGCTCGTTCAGCAGCGGCCGAAACGAGTCCGCGAAGAGCGCCCCGTGGATCAGGATCGCCGGGTCGCCCGGGCCCGAGACGTCGTACGCGAGCGAGACGCCGTCCATAACCACTCTGTCCATTCCTCTCCCGCTCCAGCTCGCACTGGTCCCTGATACTATTTAAACAACTGCAAAGACGGACCGCCCGAGCGGTCTTCACGGGGGACGGACACGGGCCGGAGAGCGGAGGGCCCGGGCTGAACTTCGGCCCTGGCGGCGGGCGGCGAACGGGATATCTTCGAGCGATCGTCCCGTCTCGAAGAACGACGGGTGAGCACCGGACGGGTGAGCTCCGCGTCCAGCCCGGGCGACCGGACCCGAAAAATGGTTATTCGTGCCGGAGGGCCTCGATCGGGTTGAGATTCGAGGCCTTCCACGCCGGGTAGAGGCCGGAGAGGAGCGCCGTCACGATCCCGAAGCCCATGCCGAGGGCGATTGACGAGAGGCTCGAGGGATGGAAGAGGTACTGCGTCGTCTGGAGCACGAGCAGCGAGATCAGGTAGCCCGCGCCGAACGAGAGGAGGCCGCCGAGCACCGAGCCGATCAGCCCGAGCATGAGGGCCTCGTAGATGAACATCTGCCGGATCTCGCTCCGCAGCGTCCCGATCGAGCGGAGGATCCCGATCTCCCTGGTCCGCTCGGTCACGGACATCATCATTACGTTCAGGATCGAGATCCCGGCGACCACGAGCGAGATGCCGCCGATGGCCGTCGTGAACGTGGAGATCTGGGCGAAGACGGTCTCGATGCTCGAGAGGATCTCCGTGGACGAGTAGGAGTCGAGCACGGTCTCGCGCCGGTTGAACCGCTCGTCGATCCCGTCCTGGATCGCCTCGACCCGCTCGAGGTTCCCGACCTTGATGATCACCTGGTCGTACCCCTCCGGGTCCTCCCGGTCCTCGTACCACCGGATCGGCACGATCAGGGCGAGGTCCGGCTGGATGTCGAACCCGAGCCCGCGCTCCTTCAGGATCCCGACCACGCGCTCGGTGGACCCGTCCCCGAACCAGACCTGGGAACCGACCTTGAGGTCGAACTGGTCGGCCACCTGCGACCCCGCGAGGACGCCGCTGTTGCCGCGGAGCAGGATCCCCTGGTCGGCCTCGACCAGGTACTGGAGGTCGTCGGGGTCGAGCGCGTAGATCGAGACCACGCCCCGTTGACTCCCGACGTCGATCCGGTCGGCCGTCGAGTAGAGCGGGATCACCGGGTCCGGGGCCGCGATACGCCGCAGGTCCTGGACCTGCCGCTCCGTGATCTTCTCCTGGGTCATGCCGCCGCCGAACTGCGCCCCCGTGCCCGTGTGCGGGATCACGGTGAGCGAGTCGCCCACGGTCGAGAGCTGCTCCGTGACCGAGAGGGTCAGGCTGTTGCCCAGGATCCCGAGCGAGGAGATCGCGAGCACGCCGATCACGATCCCCACGACCGCGAGCAGGGACCGGAAGAGGTTCCGCTGGAGGTTCCGCCGGGCGATGTCGAAGAAGGTCCGGCTCATCCCGAGTCCTCCTGGATCCGGCCGTCCACGATCCTGACCTGACGGGACGCGTACTCCGCGATCCCGAGGTCGTGCGTGACCATGATGATCGTCTTGCCCTCGCGGTTCATCCGGCTGAGGAGCTCCATGATCCCCTGGCCAGTCCGCTGGTCCAGGTTGCCCGTCGGCTCGTCGCAGAGGAGGAGGTCCGGGTCGTTCACGAGCGCCCGGGCGATCGCGACCCGCTGCTGCTGCCCGCCCGAGAGTTCGTTCGGCCGGTTCGTGTACAGCCGCTCGTCGTCGAGCCCTGCCGCCTTCAGCACCTCGTTCGGCCTCAGCCCGCAGGCCGAGCGGTCCTTGCACTTCAGGATCAGTGGGTACTCGACGTTCTCGAGGACCGAGAGGAGGGGGATCAGGTTGAACTGCTGGAAGATGAACCCGATCGTGTCGCGCCGGAGGTAGGTCAGCTCGTCGTCCGAGAGCTCGGCCACGTCCCGTCCGCTGATCATGAGCCGGCCCGAGGTCGGGACGTCCAGGCAGCCGATCAGGTTCAGGAGCGTGGTCTTGCCCGAGCCCGAGGGGCCCATGATCGCGATGAACTCGCCGTTCCGGACCGTGAGCGAGACGCGGTCGAGGGCGACCACGTCGCCGGCCGGCAGCGGGTAGACCTTGGACACCTCCTCGAACCGGATCAGGTCCGGGCCCTCGCTCGTCGTCACCGTCTCCATGAGCGGTAGATCAGGTAGCCCACGCCGGCCGCGAGCACGAGCGCGAGCGCGATCCAGGCGATCGGCAGGTCGCCGCCTGCGCCGCCCGCGTCAGCGGTCTGGTTCAGGGCGAGCGATGCCTCGGTCCGCTGCTCGAACGGGTCGCCGTTCTCGTCCCGGTAGCTGATCACGAGCGGGACCGCGGAAAGGTCCTGAGCCCTGAAGTTCAGCTCGAACGAGGCGAAGTCGTCGGGGTCGAGCGAGCCGATCACGTACCTGGGATACGGGTCGGCCGGGGTTACACCCTCGCCGGGCGCGATCATGACGGACCGGGCCGCGCTGAGGCCCGCGTTGTTGACGTCCCCGCTCAGGCGGTAGACCCCTCCCGACTGCTCGACCTCGAAGTTCGAGAGGATCAGGTCGGCCTGGAACTTGGACCGGCCATAGCCGACCCCCAGGTCGACGGGCATCGCGTGGCGGTTCTGGCCGTTGTAGTAGACGACCTCGAACCTGATGGTCGCGTTCTCTTCCGGGGTCACGTTGAACGACGCCGTCGCCTGGCCGTTCGAAGCGAGCGCCCCGATGAAGACGGCCGACGGGGTGGTTGTGAAGCCCTGGCCCCGTGGCGCGACCATCACGCCGTCAAGCGAATCCTGGCGGGGGTTGCCGACCGAGACGACGACCCGGTCGCCCCGCCCGGCCGTGAGCGCGTCGGGCTTCTGGACGAACGAGACCGCCGGAGGCGTGCTGTCGACCCGGACCGGGACCGGGTACCGGATGCCCCGGCCCTCGTTCACGGCGAGCGTGAAGACGGGGTAGGCCGTACCGTCGGGGGACCCGGCGGTGACGGTGAAGCTGAAGGTCATCCGGTTCCCGGCGCCGATCTCGCCGACGACCGCGTACGGGTCGTTCGCGACCATGACCGGGCCGTCGGGCAGGAGCGCGGCGCGGGAGGCGCGCACCGGCGTTGTGCCTGTGTTCGCGACCTCGACCGTGAGAGTGGCCCTGTCGCCGCGCATCAGCACGGGCGGGTCGATGGCGGTCGAGACGACCGCGAGCTGGTTGCCGGCCTGGGTCACGATTGGAGCCGTCGTGGCGGCGGCGGTCGGCAGGGTCGCCTCGCCGGCAGGCAGGGTGACGCCGGAGGTCGGAAACGGAAAGGCCGGGATCGCGGCCGAGGCGCACGCGATGCAGCCCAGAAGGGCCAGGGTAACGAGAAGGAGTCGCCGGGTCATGTCAGGCCACCAGGGTCGGAACGATGGAGACGAGGAGGTAGATCAGGACGGGTACGAGGACCGTGATCGCGGCGTCGCGGGTCGAGAGGTTCCGGCCGGTGCGGACCCCGAAGATCCAGATGTTCGCGGACCAGAGCAGGAAGAGGAGACCGACGACGGACGCCAGCTGCATGGTCGGGTTCTGCAGCAGGGACTGCGTCCACTCCTGGATCGCGTCGGGGTCGGTCAGGGACGGGATCTGGAGGTTCAAGACGAAGTTCCAGGTGAGCGCGGTGGCGACGATCCCCCCGATCACCTGGGGGAGATGGCCGTACCCGACGTAGGCGAGGAGGCGGTTGAAGTCGCCCTGGCCGTTGAACGCCATCGAGATGACGTAGAAGACCGCGGTGTAGATCACCCAGAAGAGGATTGTGGCGATCAGGGCCGAGATCGCCCCGATGGCGCCCATGGCGCCGCCGATCCCCTCCATTCCCGGGATGTCCAGGGCACGTATGACGACGGAGGACATCTGGTACGCGGCGATAGCGCCGACGACGCCCACGGCGAGGACGATCAGGAACGGCACGCCGAGGCTCACGGGCCCCGCCTCGAGGGCCTCGAAGAATCCCCGCGGGTTCGTAACGAGCTCCATGAGGGACGGGTGCCGGGTCTCGTCCCGCCGGGGAACAGGGGGCGCGTCGGAGACGGGCGCCCCCTGCTCAGGGTCGTTCATACAACGGTCCTCGTGGTGCAGTCGATCGTGCTCATGATAAACCGGTGTTCTATCGCCGTGAGGCTATTTCAGGGTTGCGAACAGGATTCCCGTGAGAAGAGGGGGTTTCAGAGGGCCGTTGCCCGCCGGCCGGAGACCGCGTCCATGGCAGCCATCGCGATCGCCCCGAACCCCAGGCAGACCACGACGAACTTGACGAGCCCGCCGAGGAAAGGGACCAGGTAGAGCACGTTGAGAATCACGAAGCCGATGATGAAGAGGACGTAGGCGTTCTCGCCATACCGGCTCCCCCCCGCGAGCAGCCGGCCGAGCGCGAGCGAGACCACGAGCCCGGCCACCATCAGTGCAGCGATCACAAAGAGCCACGCGAAGACCGCGATGGGGATCCCGATGATCGTGACGAGCAGGATCACCCCGAGAATCACCGCGACGATCAGGGCCACGAGGCCGGTCACGAAGGCGGGGAGCGCCCTCTCACGGACCCGCTCCTCCACGGCCCGGGCGGCGCCCGGGGCGAGGGCCAGGAGCAGAAGCCCGAGGACCAGGTACCCGATGGCGACGAGCAGCGAGACGACACCAGCGAGGGTCGTGATCAGGACATCGAGCCCGTTCAAGGCTCCCGGCCCTCGGCCCCGGCCGGGGGCCGTGTCGTACCGGAGCGTCCCGGCCGTCCCGCTGTTCTCGAAGGTCCCGGCCTGGACCCCCAGCGTCCCGTTCACCGCGCCCTGGTGCGTGAAAGAGCCGCCCGAGACCTCCGCGTCGCGGCCAATCCTCGCCCCGGGGCCGAAAGCGACCTCGCCGGCGGTTACGATCGCGTTCCGCNNTTTCCGCTGGACCGTGCCGTTCACCTCGACCCGCCCGCCGGCGAGCACGACCTTGCCGCCGACCGTGCCGTTCACCCGGATCATACCGCCGGCCGCGATCACGTCGCCCGCGACAGGGCCGTTGACGTGGACTGCCGCGCCTGCCGCGATCAGCGACCCGAGGGGGGCGTCGAAGACGATCGTGTCGCCGGTCGCCAGGACGTCGTCGTCGATCGGCTCGGTGATCACGGTCCGGCCGTCGCCGACGACCGTCCTGAGGCCCTGGGCCCCGGAGACCAGGAGGAGTGCGAGGCAGACGACCGCGAGGATGCGAAACCCGTTCATGCGGGTGCATGCACCGGGTGAGTATTTAATGAGGTGGTCCTGTTCAGGTGCGCCGCTCGCCCAGGTACCGGATCAGGCCGTGCAGCCCGTCGGCCGCCGGGTGGATCTCATAGAAGTCTTCGAGCCCGTCGACGGGCAGGCCGTGCCGGACGAGCTCGGCCAGGTACATGACCGAGAGGGCCGCTTCCGGGGCCGCCGCGGCGACACCGGCCACGCGCGTGCCCGCCTCGTCCAGGAAGACCTTGGCCACTCCCGTCTCGCGAGACGGCACGGCGAAGAACGAGCCGGGGCCGGCCGGCGATGGGATCGCGTACGAGGCCGCAACCGTGTCGTCGACGACCCAGGCGTACTGGTTACCCAGGCGGAACCCCCGCGGGACGAGCCGGTAGTCCATCCGGGCCTCCCTGCCGAGAATGTTCTCGGCCGCCACCCGCCCCTCCTGCCGCGCCACGGGGGTCAGGTACGGCGGCCCGTTCACGTCGCCGCAGGCGTAGACCCCCGGCACCGAGGTCCGCATCCGGTCGTCTGTGATGATCGTCCCGTTCTTCCGCTTCTCGACCCCGGCGCACTCATCGCTGTTCGGCACCAGGCCGATGGCAGCGATCACGGCGTCGACCTCGACCTGCTCCTCGGCGCCGTTCGACACGAGCGTGACCCCGTTCACCCGGCGCCCGCCGTCGACCGAGACCAGGTCGGTCTCCTCGCGGATCCGGACCTCTCCGAGCTCGCGCCGGGCGTGGCGGAGGAGGTGCGGGTCGACGCCCGGCAGCAGGGTGCTCCGGATTACGAGCTCGACCTCGGCGCCGAAGACGGCGAAGACGTAGGCGAGCTCCGCGGCCTGGACGCCGCCGCCCACGACTGCCATCCGGCCGGGCACGGATTTCATCGAGGCGAGGGTCGCGGCCGTGAAGACCCCCTCGCGCGCGATCCCCGGGACCGCCGGCAGGGCCGGCCGCGACCCGGTCGCGATGATCACCGCCTCCGACTCGACCGGCCGGCCGTCGATCACGGCCCGGGACCCGTCGAACCCCGCCGAGGCGCCGCCCAGCACCTCGACCCCGGCTCCGGCCGTCTCCTCGCCGAGGACGTTCGTGATCGTCGCCTGGACCGCTGCCGTCGCGGAAAAGAGCCCGGGAAGGTCGACGCGGAGGGCCCCCGCGAGCGCGCCGAGGGACGCGAGGCGACGTGCGTCCGTCATGGCCCGGGCCGCGTCGTTGAGGGCGTTGACGAGCATGCAGCCGTACGAGAGGCACTGCCCGCCGAGCGTCCGCCGCTCGACCAGCCGGACCTCGCGCCCGGCCGAAGCCAGGTGCATGGCCGCGTACCGGCCTGCCGGCCCGCCGCCGATCACGGTCACCGGCGCCATGTCAGAGGATCTCCACGCCCTCGTCCATGGGAGTCGAGAGGGTCTCCCCCGAGAAGGCGTTGATCTCGACGATCCCGCGACCCCGGATCTGCCAGACCGGGACGAAGACGCGCAACAGTTCGACCCGGATCGCGCGGCGGTCGGGCCGGAAGACCTTCTCCTCGTAGAAGATCGCCTCGCGCCGCTCCTGGCGGATCCGGACTTTCTGCGTCAGTTCGGCGACCACGTGCTCGATCACCCGCGTCTCGGCCGCCTCGCGCGTGACCAGGGCTTCGAGCACCTCCGCCCCTTCCGGGAGCTCGTCCAGGACCACCGCGTCCTCCTCGGGGGCCGTCATCTCGCCGTTGATCGCGTTCAGGGCGATCGCCCCCTCCCGGTCGAACGAGATCGCGTGGTCCCGGTAGGTCGCCTGCCCCGTCGAGGCGTAGCGTGCGTACCAGAACGGTATCAGGCGGAGGCGGATCGCGCCCTCGCAGTTCGCGAGCTGGCGGGCCTCGCGCTCCGCGAGCCGGACGGGGAGCTGGGCCACCCCTCCCGACGGGGCCGGGCGCCCCCTCTTCGTGAGCAGCTGCGGCCGGCACGGGAGGGCCAGGTCGAGCAGCATCTCGCGGCCGAGTACCCGCGCGCAGGCCGCTTTCCCCGCGTAGTCCATCAGGGCCGGGAGCCCCCAGGAAACGGCGTCCCGCGTCTCGATCCCGTCGGTGGTCGAGAAGAGTATCTTTCTGCAGACCACCTCCCGCCCGGCGTCCCGCACCCGGTAGGCGGTCTCGTCGAACCGGGCGCATTCGGCCTCGTCGTCGCTGCAGAGCACGAGGACGCACTCGTCCTCGCGGATCGCCGAGAGGTCGAATGGCGGGTCCATGAGCTCGACATCGAACCGGGCCGACTCCAGGATCCTCGTNNGCGATCTCCTCACGCGCCCGCTCACGCACCTGCCGCTCCATCATCGTAGTTTCGACTCCCAGCTATAGAACAATTTTTCTTTCACCAGAGGCGATTATGGATGATGAGCGCGTCCCCCCTCAGGTTTGTCAGTCACACCATCGAGGAGTTCGCGATGCAGGTCACCTACGACCCGCTCGCGGGGACGGGGATGGTCGTGTACAACCTCTCCCTCTTCCAGACGCCGGACCTGCTCAGCGTGCTCGAGGTGGCCCTGACCGCCTGCCGTTCAGGGGTCTGCGCCTCGGACCAGGTCCGGCTCGTCCGCGCGGGCGAGTCCATCGACGGGTTCACGGTCCCCGAGGGACAGACCGGCATCTGCTCGGTCTGCTCGGTGACCCTCGACGGGATCCTCCTCAAGCGCGGCGTGCCCTTCCACCCGGTCGGCGGGGGCGTGGTCGAGATCGTGAACCGGGTTCCCCGCCGCTTCACCCAGCTGATCCGCTACGACGAGACCACGATCGACCCGCTCCAGGTGCTGGTCGCGAAAGAGATCTCCTCGGTCGGGGACGTGATCCGGACGGGCAACGGCTCGGTCCTCGCGAACTTCCGCGAGTGCCACATGGAGGCCGAACCCCTCGTCGCCGAGCTGCTCGACGACCTCGCTGCGAGCCGGTTCGTGGGGGTGCTCGAGGTCGGGATGCCGAACAGCCCGCTCCTCGGGATCCAGGTCAGCCCGCAGTACATGGGCGTGGTCGCGGTCGGCGGGACGAACCCGATCGCGGCCGTGCGGGAGGCAGGGTACCCGGTGGTGACGCGGGCCATGCGCGGCCTGATCGAGGCCTCCGAGATGATCGGGGTCGAGCAGGCGCTCGCCGCCGTCCGGGCCGGCAGTGCCTGATCCGGGGGCGGGTATTATCTGCATCGACGTAAAAACACCGTCGACATGATACCTGGCTGGACCGACGCCGACCTTTCCGCGCCCGTGGCGCGGGACGGGTCCGAGCTCGCCGGGATGACCGCGGACCCGGCCTGCCGGATCACCGGCCCGATCTATTACATGTACCGCGACGTCGCCCGTTCCGACGAAGACCGGAGGTGGCTGGCCGACCAGCGCGTCCGGTACGACATCACCCGGATCCCCCCGGGCGTCTTCTGCAACGAGTTCGTCAAGACCAAGGGGCACTACCACCCCGCGAGCCCGTCGGGTGTCCCCTATCCCGAGGTCTACGAGGTGATGAGCGGGCGGGCGCACTACCTGCTCCAGCGCCCCGACCTCTCGGACGCGGCCCTGGTCGAGGCCGAAGCCGGCACGGTCGTGCTGATCCCGCCCGGGTACGGCCACGTCACGATCAACCCGGGCGAGCAGGAACTCGTGATGGCGAACCTGGTCTCGCGCTCGTTCTCGAGCGACTACAGACCGTACGAGGTCCTCCGCGGCGCCGCGTACTACGAGCTCGCCGACCACGGGTTCGTGCCGAACCCGGTCTACCCGGGCGTGCCGCCGCTCCGCCGCGTGCCGCCGCCCGACGTCCTGCCGCTCGGGATCCTTCCCGACTGCACCCTCTACGACCTGGTCGAGGACCGGGTGCCCCTCGACTGGCTCGACGCACCCGGCGAGTACGCCGGTCTCCTCACTCTTCCATAACGAGGCTGAGGGCCCCGCGTCGCTTGTGGCCCGAGGCCTTCACCCGGGCCAGGACCTTCTCTTCGACCGGGGTCTCTGCCTGCCAGCTGCGCGCCGCGAGGGCCGCGAGGGCCTCGTCGATCGCCGCGTACGACAGCCCGAGTTCGTCCTCGTCCCGCTGCCCGGGCCAGAGCCCGGCCGACGGCGGCTTGTCGAGGATCCGCGCGGGGAGCTCGATCTCGCGGGCGAGCTGGTAGACCTCGCGCTTGTACAGGTGGAGGAGGGGCTGGAGATCGGCCGCGCTGTCCCCCCACTTGGTCGAGTACCCGAGCAGGTACTCGGTCCGGTTCGAGGTGCCGCAGACGAGCCGCCTTTCCCGGTTCGCGTAGTAGTAGAGGACGGCCATTCGCGTGCGGGCCATCAGGTTCCCGAACAGGTAGGGGTCCGGCTCGAACCCCGGGAGGGACCGGTAGCCCTCGAGCACGGGCTCGATCGGGACGACGCGATGCTCGCACCCGATCAGGTTGCAGAGCGCTGTTGCGTCCTCGAGATCCTCGGGTGCGCTGACTGCGCTCGGGAGCGAGAGTCCGAGGACCGCGTCGGGCCCGAGTGCCTTCGCGCAGACTGCAGTGGCCACGGCCGAATCGACCCCGCCCGAGACACCGACCACGACGCCGTCGGCCCCTGCCTCCCAGGAGGCGTGCCGAACCAGCTGTTCGATCCGGACGAGCGCGCAGCCGCACCCGCCCGTGGCCATCGGTTCCATTTACATCAATCGGATGGCGCGCTTTAACTCCTTAACGCCGCCGACCAGCATGACGAGATCCCCCTCGGAGAGGAGGCGGTCGGGCCCGGGCCGGACCACCGCATCGCCCGCTCCCTCGACCCCGACCACGATTGCGCCCGACCGCCGCTCGAGCCACGCGACCGTGCGGGTCGAGCCGCGCATCCACCGCCGCTGCACCACCCGCTGCCCGTTCGGAAGGTCGAGCAGGATCCGGACGCGGTCTGCGAGCACGATCCCGGCCACCACCTGCCCGCCGATCGTCGGCTGGAGGGCGACGTAGTCGGCACCGGCGCGGTAGAGCCGGTCCACGGCGCCCGGGTGGTTCGCGCGGGCCACGATCTTCAGCTCCGGGTTCAGGTTCCGGGCCATCAGGGTCGTGAAGATGTTGACGGCGTCGTCGTTGACGGCGACCACCAGGAGCCGGGCGTCCTCGATGCCCGACTGCTTCAGGATCGCCTCGTCCTCGGCCCGACCGATCACGGTCGGGACGTCGTGATCGCGCGGGTCGATCACGGTGCAGGCGATCCCCCGCGCGGCGAGCTCGTGGTATGCCGCCGAGCCGACGTCCCCGAACCCGGCGATCACGGCCCGGCGGTCGCCATCGGCCCCGGCCCGGAGCTCCTGCTCGATCGCGAGCGCGACCTCCCCGGCCCGGCCGAGCAGAAAGAGCATGGTGCTCGCATCGACCACCGCGTCCCCGCCGGGGAGCAGGGTGAAGGCGCCGCTCCGCCAGAGGATGAGGGGCTCGACCCCGTAGTTCGGAGAGAACCCGATCTCGGTGAGGGTCCGGTCGACCGCGGGCGAGCCGTGCGACACCGGGGCCTTGACCAGGACCAGCTCCGGCCCGTGTGGGGGCGGCCGGGCGAGGACCGTGTCGGCCGGGGCCGCGTCCGCGATCGACCCGACGTCCGCGGCCACGAACCCGTGCCGGGCGAGCATCCGCCCGGTCATGTGCTTGGGCGAGAGGACGTACTCGGCCCCGGCATACCGGAGGTACCGGTCGAAGGCCGGGTCGTCCACGACCGCGATCAGCTCGGCCCGGGTGTGGTCCCGTACGGCCAGGACCGTGTTCGCGGCTTCCTGCTCGCTCCCGACCACGATCACGTATCGCGCCCTTGCGAGCGAGGCCGCGGCCCGGGTGGAGGCGAGCCCCGGGTCGCCCCAGAGGACGTGCGCGACCCCGCGGTACCGCGTGTACGCCTGCATGGCCGTCGCCTCGTCCTTCTCGACGATGACCGCCGGCACGTCCCCGATCCGGAGGCTGTCCACGATGGAGCGGGCCGTGTCGTCGTACCCGACGATCACCACGTGGTCCTCGAGAGCGCGCGACGTCCGGCGCGGGGGCGTGTCCCGGATCACGCGCGCGATGAACGGGGTCAGGAGCACGGGGACGGCCATGAAGAACATCACGACCCCGGTCGTCATCATCAGGGTCGCGAAGAGCGAGGTCAGCTCGTTCGTGAACGGGAGGAGGTCGCCGAACCCGGTCGTGCTCAGGGTCTCCACGACGAAGAAGAGGGCNNGTGAAACCGGCCACGGTGGCGACGAGGAGCAAAAGGTAGAACCTGATCCGCTCGACCGAGACGAACTGGACAAAGGAGCGGAGCCGGTGCAGGAGCCCGTTCAGCATCGGTCCGGCTCCCCCGCGACGAGGGCGGCGAGCGAGTCGGCGAGCCGCACCAGGGCGAAGGGGGCGGAGGGGTGGTCAACCGTGTGAGTCGCGAGCTCGTCCGCCACGAACGCGGCGAACGGGTCGGCCGGCCTGGACGGCTCACCGCCTGGCCCGGGGCTGCCGAGGGCGGCGAGGTAGAGCAGGAGCTCCGCCCCGGGGACGTGCTCGAACGGGCGGACGGTCCGGACGCGCCCGCTCCGCACCGGGGTGACGAGCGCGCCCGGCCGGCCCTCGAGGACGGTCCCGAGGATCTCCGCGGCCCGCTCCTCGAGGGTCACGGGCAGGACGAGCACGGTGCAGCCCAGGCGTGCGGCCGCCTCCTCCTGCTCCTCCGGCCCGACGGCTGCGCTCTCGACCTCTTCAGGGAGCCACGCGGGGACCGCCTCGCCGGGGACGAGCGCGAGGAGGGTGACGTCGCGCCTGGAAGCGAACTGCCGAACGACGAACGCGAGAAGCGCGCCCTCGTACGGCCCGTCCCCGACCAGGACCCCGATCCGGTCCCCGGACCGGATTCCGGCCTGCTGCCGGATCGTGCGCCTGGCCCGGCTCTCCACGTCGCGGACCAGGTGGTCGGCGCAGAGCGCCCGCCCCGAGTACGGCTGCCTGGCCACGGCCTCGCGCCGGCACCGGCTGCACTGCTCCGGCTCCATCACTCCAGCTACGTTGGCCGCACCCGGTAATGACACTGCCTGTCGGGTCCGCGCTGCTTATAACCGTCGGCGTGTCATTGTTGGTGACATGCCTCTCTCGGCCGAGGTGATCCGGTCCCTCCATTCGTACGACATCCGCGTGCTCACCGCGATTGAACGCCTCATGCGCCGGTTCGAGTGGGTTCCCCTCGACGAGCTGAAGTCGGCGACCCGGTTCTCGGAGTCCGAGCTCAACTACCGCATCGGCCGGGTGATGGACCGCGACCTGGTCCGGTACGCGAAGGTCCCGTACGAGGGCTACGCCCTGGTCTTCAACGGCTTCGACACGCTCGCGCTCCGCTCGCTCTCGACCAAGGGGACGTTGCGGGCCCTCGGCTCCCTGATCGGCGAGGGCAAGGAGTCGATCGTGTACGAGGGTCTCGGGCTCGCCCCCGTGGCGATCAAGCTCCACCACGTGGGCCAGCGTTCGTTCCAGTCGGTCCGGCTGAACCGGGACTACCTCCCCGAGCGGACCCACTGCCCCTGGCTCTACGCCTCCCGCCTCTCGGCCCAGAGCGAGTTCGAGGCCCTGACCCGGCTCTCGCCCGCCGTTCAGGTGCCGGTCCCGATCGGGCTCGACCGGCACGCGGTCGTGATGGATCTCATCGGCGGCACGACCCTGAACCGGTGCCGCCTGGACGACCCCGAGCCGGTCTTCGACCGGATCATTGAAAACGTCCGGGCCGCGTACCGGCACGGCGCGATCCACAACGACCTCTCCGAGTACAACGTGATGGTCGACGAGGACCGCGTGGTTTTGATCGACTGGCCCCAGTGGATCCCGCCGGACCACCCGAACGCGCTCGTCATCCTCACGCGCGACCTCTTCAACATCGTTACCTACTTTGCCCGGAAGTACCGGGTAGTCCATGACCTCGACGAGCTCGTGGAGTCTGTCCTGAG
The DNA here is from genome assembly GCA_002495225.1 of Methanoregulaceae archaeon UBA288. Lineage (GTDB taxonomy): Archaea > Halobacteriota > Methanomicrobia > Methanomicrobiales > Methanospirillaceae > UBA288. The sequence goes on from DAEF01000149.1 coordinate 18,346, forward strand.
ATGAAGGTGATCGGGGTCGACGTGATCCGGGGCTCGGTCCGGTCGCGCTCGCGCCGGCCCAGCTACGCGTTCGTCCGCCTCGAGGACGGAGAGATCGTGGAGGAGACCGAGGTGACCCTCTTCCGGCTTCTCCGCCGGCTGGCCGAGGAGCGGCCCGGGGTGCTCGCGGTCGACTCACTCCAGGAGCTCGCAACCGATCAGCACGAACTCTACGCCCTCCTCCAGGCCATGCCGACCGAAACGCGCCTGGTCCAGGTGACCGGGGGCGAGCGGACCGAGAGCCTGGCCCAGGTCGCGGGCCGGTACAACATCCGGTTCAACCGGCTCTCGCCCTACGACGAGGCCCGGACCATCGCCCGCGTGGCCGCGCTCGGGGCCGGGGCCGAGGTGATCGCGTTCGAGAACACGACCGAGGTCGCGGTCACCCGCCACCGCTCGCCCGGGCGGGGGGGCTGGTCCCAGAACCGGTACACCCGGAAGATCCACGGCGCGGTCCAGCGGAAGGCCCGCGAGATCGAAGCCCAGCTCGCGGAGGCCGGGGTCCGGTACACGAAGCAGGAGACGCGGGCCTTCGGCGGATCGAGCCGGGTCGTCTTCACCCTGCCGCTCCCCCGGGGCGAGGTCCCGGTCTCCACCTACCGCGGGGCCGACGTCCAGGTGCGGATCACGGGCAAGCAGCTCGAGAGGATCCGCTTCAGGCCCCTCTCGGGAAAGCCCCGGTACCTGATCGTCGGGATCGACCCGGGGACGACGACGGCGTACGCGGCCCTGGACCTGGACGGCAACCTGCTCGCCCTGAGATCGAGCCGGCAGCTCTCCATGGCGGACCTCATCGAGGAGCTGACCCGCGTGGGCCGGCCGCTCGTCATCGCCTCGGACGTCCACGAGATGCCGTTCTCGGTCGAGAAGGTCCGGCGGGCCTTCTCGGCCGTGGCGTTCACGCCGAAGACCGACATCAGCGTCGAGGCCAAGCTCGAGGCGGCCCGACCCCACCCGTACGCGAACGACCACGAGCGCGACGCCCTGACGGCCGCACTCGAGGCGTACCGCCACTACCGGAACCGCTTCGCGAATATGCTCCGCCGGGTTCCGCCCGGAATCGACCTCGACGAGGTCCGGGCTGGCGCGGTCCGTAGCCATTCGCTCGAGCAGGTGCTCGAGGGGATGCGGGCCCGCCCGGCGCCGCCGGCCCCGGTTCCGCCGCCGGCCGTTCCCGAACCACTCGGCGAGGGCGAGGAGCGCGTGCGCCTCCTCGAGGGGCAGAACAAGCGGCTCCGGGCGCTCGTCCGCGAGCTCCAGGACGAGAGCGCCGAAAAGGACCGCGCCCTCGACCGGCTCGAGGCGCGGTTGAAGAGTGCCCGCGCGAAGACGGCCCGGACCGTGCGCGAGTCGTCCGAGGTCGCGGCCCGCGATGCCGAGATCGAGAGCCTCCGCGCCCGGCTCAAGCGGGAAGAGAAGCAGGTCCGTCGGCTGAAGCGGCGAGTCCAGCAGCTCCGTAGATTCGAAGAGGCCGGCCTCGACACGGAGGGGGTGCCGGTCAAGGTGCTCCGGGCCTTCACCCGCGACGCGGTCCGGGCCCTCTTCGAGACACTCGGCATCCGGCCCGGCAACCTCCTGTACGTGGCCGCGATTGACGGTTGGGGCCGGACCACGGTCCGCGACCTTGCGGACCTCCAGGTCCGCGGGCTCGTGCTGAACGCGCCGTCGCTCGGTGCCGTCGATTCCCGGCTCGTCGAGCTCTGCCGCGAGTACGACCTCGCCCTGGTCGCGGGCGGGGAGGTAGGGGTTCGGGTCCAGGGGCTGCTCGGCCGGGTCGACGCAGAGGCGCTCAGGGCCGCCGAGGCCGCGTGGGCCGGGGGGCAGGAGGAGCACCGGCGGCTGCAGCAGCAGGAGATGCTCGTCGGGGTTCTCCGCGACTACCGGACCGAGCGGGGCAAGGAGGTGCGGCGCGGTGGATGACCGGGCCCTGCTCGCGGATGTCCGGGCCGTGATCGGCGGGGCGTCCGTCGAGGACGACTGCGCCGTGCTCTTCTGCGGCGACTGGTGCCTGGTGCTGACGACCGACATGCTCCACGCGACCACCGATTTCCCCGAGGATATGACCGACTGGCAGCGGGGCTGGATGGCCGCGGCCGTCACCCTCTCGGACGTCGCGTCCATGGGGGCCGAGCCGGTCGCGCTTTTGCTCGCGGCCGGGCTCGACGACCCGGCCCGGCTCGGCGAGATCACGCGCGGCGCTGCCGACTGCTGCGCCCGGCACGGGGGCCGGCTCGTCGGCGGCGACATCGATCGGCACGACGAGCTGACCCTCGTCTCGACCGCGCTCGGCCGGGTGGAGCCGGCGCACCTGGTCCGCCGCCGGGGCGCACGCGTCGGCGACCTGGTCTGCGTCACCGGCACGCCCGGCAGGGCCGAGGCCGGCCTGTACGGCCATGCCGGCCACCGCCTCGCACTGCTCGAGCCGCAGCCCCGCGTGGTCGAGGGCCGGGCGCTCGGCCGGGCCGGGGCCTCGGCCATGATGGACCTCTCGGACGGCCTGGCCCTCTCGCTCCACGACCTCGCGGCCGTGAACGCGTGCGGCTTTTCGCTCTCGTCGGCGGCCCTGCCGCGGCCGGAGGGCGTCCCCGAGCCCGGAGCGACCGCGCTCGCGCTCTACGGCGGGGGNNGACTTCGAGCTCCTCTTCTGCTGCCCCGCCGCGATCCTCCCCGTTCCCGGCGTCGCGGCCACCCCGATCGGGAGAGTGACCGCCGATGCGGGCCGCGTCCTCCTCGACGGCGCGCCCGTCGAGCGGCGCGGGTACGAGCACCGCTGGTGAGCGGTTCAGAGCCCCAGCGACTCGAGTACCCAGAGGACCGCGAGGATCAGGGCCGCCGCCGGCACGACCACGATCCAGGAACTGGCCCCGCCGATGAGGTCGCCGAGAGTCTTCCAGGGGAGCCTGCCTGTTTGGGCTGCCGCCGGGCCGACCCGGGGGTAGACCAGGGCGAAGAGCCCGGCGCCGATCACCAGGCCGATGGCGCCGCAGACCAGCGCGTCGATTGACCCCCGGCCGATGGCGCCTGCCGCCGTGCCCGGGCAGAGGCCGAGCAGGCCGAAGCCGAGGCCGAAGATCAGGCCGCCCACGAGATGCGTCCCGAGCGACGGTTCGGCCACGCTCGCCTCTGCGAGACCGAGCGAGCGGAGGAGGTGGAAGCCGATCATCCCCACGAGTACGGCCGAGAGCATGATCTTCGCGACCGTGAAGTCGTAGAGGAGGAGCTGGCCC
>DAEF01000089.1 GCA_002495225.1 Methanoregulaceae archaeon UBA288
CGTACAGGTTCCGGAGCCGGCAGTTCGTGCACCGCTCGGGCCGGTCGAGCTCGGGCACGATCACCCCCTTCCGGTTGGCCTTCGTGCCGGGCCGGAAGATATGGTACGGGCAGACCTGGGTGCAGAGGTTGCAGCCCTTGCAGCGCGTCTCGTCGATCGCCAGCTTCATCGAACCCTTCCTGCGTACGGTTTTGGCGTGCTACTTCGAAAAGGTATTTGACGATCGGTCCCCGGAGCGGCCCGCTGCCGCCTCGGCCCGCGCCTGCACCTCGGCGAAGAGGTTCCGGCCGGCACTGTCGATCCCGACCACGAGCGGGAGGCGGTCGAGCCGGATCGCCCAGACGGCCTCGGCCATGCCGAGCTCGGGAAAGAAGACCCCCTCGAGGCGCATCCGCGCTGCGGCGAGGGCGGCGCACCCGCCCGTGAAGGCGAGGTAGACGCCGCGCCCCCGGAGCTGCTCCGTGACCGCCGCGTCCATGCCGCCCTTGCCGATCAGGGCCCGCACGCCCGCGTCGAGGAGGAAGCCCGAGAGTTTGTTCATCCGCGCGGACGTGGTCGGGCCGGCCGCGATCACCCGGTCGTCTCCGATCACGGGGCCGCAGTGGTACACGGCCGCGCCGACGGGGTCGAACGGGATCCCGTGGCGCATCATTTCGAGGTGCGCCTCGTCGCGGGCCGTGTAGACGATGCCTGAGAGCGTGACCCGGTCACCGGCCTTCAGGGCGAGCACCTCGTCACCGAGCGGGGTCGAGAGGTCCACTCAGTCCACCTCCACGACGACGGTCGCGCGGCGGTTGGCCCAGCACTGGACGTTGACCGCGACCGGGAGCGACGCCGTGTGGCACGCGGCCCGCTTCACCTTGACGGCGAGCGCGGTCGTCTTCCCCCCGAGGCCCATCGGCCCGAGTCCGAGCCGGTTCACGGCCGCACAGAGCGCGGTCTCGTACGCGTCCATGGCGTCGATCGGCTCGAGGAGGGCCTCCTTCGCGAGCGCGGCCGAGCCGTCGAAGGTCCCGCCGATCCCGACGCCGAGCACGACCGGCGGGCAGGGGCGGGCGCCGGCGGCGAGTACGGTGCGGACCACGACCTCCGGGACCCGGTCGACCTCGGACGGGAGGAGCATCTCGATCCGCGAGGTGTTCTCGGCCCCGGCCCCCTTGGGCAGGACCGTGACCGTGAACGTGTCCCCGGGCGAGACGTGGACCGCGGGCATGCCCGCGCCCGTGTTGTTGCCCGAGTTCTGGCGCGTGCACGAATCGACCGCGTTCGGCCGGAGGGGGACCGCGACCGTGGCGCGCCGGACGCCGTCGGCGATCGCGTCCCAGAGCGCCTGCTCGAACGGCACCGACGGCGGGAGCGCGACGTAGACGACGGGCACGCCCGTGTCCTGGCAGAGGGGGAGGTTCGTCGAGCGGGCGAGGGCGATGTTCGCGAGGATGTTTTCGAGCTCGGCCCGTGCCACGGGGTCGGTCTCGTCGTCCCGGGCCCGTTCGAGGGCTCCGACGACGTCGGGCGGCAGGTGCACGACCGCTTCGGCGTAGGCCCGGGCGGTCGCGTCGACGATCCGTTGGTACAGGCGCGGGTCCATCGGATCATATCGGGGACGCGGAGAGAAAAAGCCGACCGGCGGGTATTTGTCGCGGGCGCGCCCACCGAGAATGCATATGGCCCGGGAACTCACCGAGCGCGATATCGAGATCTTCCGCAAGCTCGCCCCCGAGTGCGGGGAGACGACCTGCGGCGGATCCGGCCATGCCTACCAGTCGATCCTGCCACCGGTCTCGAACCACTTCGCCGAGTCGGCCGAGGACTTCGAGGAGCGGCTCGCGCGGCTTGATGCGGCCGACCTCCAGTGGCTCGTGGACCGGATCCTGGACGGCACGGAGAGCCTGGGCTGCGTCCAGGAAGAGGACATCGAGGCCTTCGTGAAGAGGGTGCGGAGCAGCATCTCGAGCGAGACGGGAGAGGCCGTGCTCGCCCACTACCTGGCCTCGGGCACCTGCGACGCCTGACCCGCCGCCGGGTGCGGCCGTTTCGCGATCAACGGGTTCCCGCCGACCCCGGGTAGTACCTGAATGCGCCGGCCGGATGGCCGGGCAGGGTGCCGGCGGGGGGAGGGGACGAGTCTGGGGGAGTCTGGCACACCCCCGTTGCATTTTCCGATCTCTGTTCGATAGGCAAGAGATGGATCCAGACTCACCCAGACTCCCCAGACTCACCCGCGGACGAGTCCTTTCACCTGAGTGACGATCGGGCGAGCGCGGCGCGGGCGACCGTGGAGGCGAGCTGCCGCACTTCCGCGTCCTCCTGCTCCGGCTCAGGGCAGGTCTTCGAGGATGGCCCGGACCGATGCCTCCAGCGCCGGCAGGTCGACGGAGATCATTGCCCAGACTGTCTCCTCGTCGATGCCGAAGTAGTGGTGGACGAGGATGGTGCGCACAGCGACGATCCGCCTCCAGGGGACCTCCTGGTGTACCGCGACGAGCTCGTCGGAGAGGTTGTTCGCCGCCTCGCCGATCACCTGGAGGTGATAGACGGTCCAGACGTGGAGAAGTTCCGACCCGAACAGCTCTTCCGGTGTCGCCGGGCACTCCTCCCGTATCTTCTTGATCGCCTCGAGGATGTCCTCGAGCCGGTCACGGTCGGACCTCATAAGGGGATCGCTTCCCGCATCACCGTCTCGCGGATCCGATCCTTCAAGCCGCGGTCGGACGCGACCTCGACGCGGCACCCCAGGAGGTCCTCGAGGTCCAGCTGGAACCCCGCGTGGTCGAGCAGGGAGGTTCCGGGCCCAAAGGTGACGAGCAGGTCGAGGTCGCTGTCCGCGCGGGCCTCGCGCCGGGCGACCGGGCCGAAGACGCGGATGTTCGTCACGCCGTACCTGGCGGCCACGGCCCGGATCTCGTCGCGCTTCGCGTCGATCAGGGCGTCGATGTCGGCTGACAGGGCTCTCCTCCTGCCCGAGAGGCCCCCGCAGGGGGATATGAAGCTATCGGCGCCGATGCGGGACGGCCCGGGGCCGGCCCTCCGCGACGGTGCCGCCGCCGGCCACTATCTCGACGGTTACTGAAAAGGAGGATCGGCGTCTGTCGAGATGAGATAGAATACCAATACTCTCTCTCTCTCTCTCTCTCTCGTACGATCCACTGTGTACACAACACAACAAACAATGGGTACGTTGTGTACACAGCAAGCGAGGCGGTGACCGGCGCGACCTGAGGGGAGCGGATATTTGCCGCGACGACCTGGGATCCCGGCCCTGACGGGAACGTCCATCGGAAACGTCGCCGAAAGAGAAAGAGCCGAGGGATCCATGCGCGTCAGGGAGGTAATCCGGCTGATCGAGGCGGTATCCCGTGGCGACAGAGAGGAGCCACCGGCACTACAAACACCCGGGGAGGCCCGGCCGGATCACCGTCGCAGGCCATCCCGGCGACGACCTCGCTCCCGGGACCGTGAATGGTTTCTAAAAACTGGCAGGACGAAAGGAGAACTGATACCTCGTGGTCATCGAGAAGGCCGACGGCAACTATTCCGCGTACTCCCCGGACCTCCCGGGCTGCGTCGCGACGGGGGCCACCCGCGAGGAGGCAGAGGAGCGGATGCGCGAGGCGATCGCGTTCCACCTCGACGGGCTCCGCGAGGACGGCCTTCCCCTCCCCGATCCGCAGGCGCCGGCCGCGTACGTCGCGGTGTGAGCGATCTCCACTGGGGCGGCCCGGGACGCCGATCTTCTTCAATCGCCGGCGCCCTCACCGCCGGCTCAGAACGATCGGCCGGCCGGTACACCCTCGAGGCCCGGGTGGTGTGGTGGCCTGTCGCGATGGATCGTGCCGGCATCGGGTCGGGGTCGGAAGCCGGCTAGGGGGTCTTCTTTATACTCCTTCTGTTTTCTCTCAACATTTTAGACTTCCATTAATTCAATTTCTCTTCGAAGAATCGCTTTCATGTCCGACCAATCTATAAGCCTAGCCTTGAAATGCAGTCGGTCCGGCTCTACCATTCAGCGAACAGTCGCGATGGCCATCTGTGTCTTGGCAGGACGACAAACGTGGGCCCAAGCCAGCATCCATTAATTGTCAAAGAATGATTCCACTATTATGAGTGAACAAGATCCTTTACCTTCACTTAATTACCAAATCACCGATTACGTATCGATTTTTTCACGAATGGTTTTGTCTTATGCACCGGGGGTAGGTCCAATTCTGGCGGAGGCAGCAGGGAATGTCATACCAAATCAAAGATTAGATCGACTCATTCAATATGCTCGAGTTCTAGATAATCGACTATCACAAATTGAGAAAGACGTATTGAAATCACAATTATCGAATTATTTCTTTACCGACCTTTTAGAAGAAAGTATTATTCAAGCGACACACGCCCTGACTGAAGAGAGGCGGCAATATTTAACCTCGATTATTGCAAATAGCATTTCTCTCTCAGATGTCGAATACTTAGAAACCAAAAGGATTTTGCGATTGTTGGGAGAGATTAACGATATCGAAGTTATATGGCTAAGGTTTTTCTTAGATCCTGTTATTAAAGGAGATGTGGAATTTCGGAATAAACATAGGGAAATACTTCAATCAGTACATTCTTACATCGGCGCTGACGAGAAAACGATTGAAAAGGCAACGATGCAAGCAAGTTATCATGAGCATTTAGCCCAACTGGGTCTTTTAGAACAACGCTATAGAGTGGATTCTAAAACTCGAATGATAGAGATGGATTCATTCGGAAAACTACAGGTTGATGGTTATGATATTACATCTCTCGGCCGATTACTCCTTCAAAAAATCGGATTGTCAAAAAAATTAGATATTTTTAGGTGATTACTCAGTTACTGCCACC
>DAEF01000221.1 GCA_002495225.1 Methanoregulaceae archaeon UBA288
TTCGGCGCCCGCCACGTCGCCTCGCTCGCGCCGTTCGCGCTCTGGTCGTTTCTGATCGCGCTCGTGGCGGTCGTCAGCGCGAACGCCGACACGGTCCTGATCGGCCACCTCCTCTCGGACCGCGAGGTCGCGCTTTACCGGACCCCGCTCCAGCTCGCGGCCCTGGCGGTCCTCTCGACCATGCCGCTCCGGGCCTCGCTCGCGCCCCGGATCGCGGGCTGGTCGAAGGCCGGCGCGCTCGGCGAGGCGGCGGAGGCCCTGGCCCGGGCCTGGACCTTCGCCCTCCTGCTCGCGGTTCCGGCCGCCGTCGGGGGACTCCTGCTTGCGGACCGGCTCCTCTACTTCCTCTACGGCGCCGAGTTCGCCGGGGCCGCCCCCGCGCTCGCCGTCCTCTTCCTCGCCCAGCTCGTCTCGGTCGGCTCCCTGCTCGAGGGGATGGCCCTCTCGGCCGTCGGCCGGCCGCGCGGGGCCTTCGCGGCGGCCGGCGCCGGGGCCGCGGTGCTGGTCCTCGGCGACCTCTACCTGATCCCCGTCCACGGCGTCGCCGGCGCGGCCCTGGCCCTGCTCGCCTCGACGGCGGTCGCGACCGTCCTCGCCCGGGCCCTGCTCCGCCGGACGGTCCGGGTCCGGCTCGAGCGCCGCCCCCTCGGCGCCATCGCGCTCGGGGCCGGGCTGATGGCCGGCGCCGTGCTCGCGTACCGGGCCGTGCTGCCCCTGGACTCCCTGCTTCTCCTGGTCGGCGCGGTCGCGCTCGGGGCCGCGGTCTACCTCGGCGCGGTCCTCGCGCTCGACCCGACGATCCGGGCCGAGGTGGCCGGCCTGGCGCGGGCCGTTCTCTAGGTGCGGGCCGACCGATCCTGCTTTGTGCCGGGCGCGCACACACTCTCCCCCATGGTGCGGACGTTCGTCGCAGTCGACCTCCCGGAGGAGATGCGGGCCCGGATCGCCGAAACCGCGCAGGCCCTTCGCGGCTCGGAGGCGCGGCTCACCTTCGTGGCCCCGGCCCAGGTCCACGTCACGCTCGCGTTCCTCGGCGAGGTCGAGCCCGACCGGATCCCGGGGGTCGCAACCGCGCTCGAGGCCGTCCGGCCGGCCCCGTTCGATCTCGCGGTCGGCCCGATCGCCGGGAACAGCCGGTCGTCCCCGCGGACGATCTGGTGCCCGTGCACCGACGACGGCGCGCTCGCGGCGCTCGCCGGGGCAGTGGGCGCCGCGCTCGAGCCGCTCGGCTTTCTTCGCGAGCGGCGCCCCTTCCGGGGCCACGCGACGGTCGCGCGGGTCAAGGCCTTCCACCCCTCCCTCCTCGACCGGCTCGCGGGCCTGCCCCGCGACGGCTTCGGGACCTTCACAGTCGACCGGTTCCGGCTCAAGAAGTCCACGCTCACGCCGCAGGGCCCCGTCTACGAGGACCTCGCCGAGGTGGTCTTCTGACCGACGAGATCCGCGCGGCCGTGCTCGCCGAGATCCGGCCCCGGCCGGACGAGCTCGCCCACCTCCAGGGGGTGATCGATCGTCTCGTGCCCGCCATCGAGGCCCGGGGCGCCGGGGCCATGGTCGTCGGCTCGGCCTCGCGCGGGACCTGGGTCCGCGGCGACCGCGACCTCGACCTCTTCCTCCTCTTCCCGCCCGGGCTCGACCGCGACTCCCTGGAGCGCGACGGGCTCGCCATGGCCCGCGCCATCGCCCTGGAGTTCGGCGACGGCTACCGCGAGAAGTACGCCGAGCACCCGTACATCAACGCGACCGTGGACGGGATCGATGTCGACCTGGTGCCGTGCTACTGCGTGGCCTCCGCGACCGAGATCCAGAGCGCGGTCGACCGGACCCCGTTCCACACGCGGTACGTCGCCGAGCGGATCACGGGGCTCGTGGACGACGTCCTCCTCCTCAAGCAGTTCGCCAAGGCCGGCGGGGTCTACGGCTCGGACCAGATGACCGAGGGGTTCGCCGGGTACCTCTGCGAGCTCCTGGTCCTCCGGTACGGCTCGTTCGGGGGCGTGCTCGCGGGGGCGAGCGTCTGGCGGCCTGGAATCGTGATCGACCTCGAGGGGCACGCGGCAAAGCCGTTCGAGGAGCCGCTCGTGGTGGTCGACCCGGTCGACCCGAACAGGAACGTCTCGGCCTCGGTCTCGCTCTCGAAGATGATGGCCTTCGTCGAGCTCGCGCGGGGTTACCTCGCGGCCCCGTCGGCCGCGTTCTTCGAGGTCCGGCCCGACCCGCCGATGGAGGCCGGAGCGTTCGCGGACGCGCTCGCCGAGCGCGGGACCGCGCTCTTCGCTCTCCGGTTCCCGACCCCGAACCTGATCGAGGACGTGGTCGTGCCCCAGCTGAGGAAGAGCCTCGACGGCCTCGTCCAGCTCCTCGCGCGGAACGGCTTCGTCGTCAACCGGGCGGACTGCGAGATGGGCCCCGACCACTGCCTGCTGGTCTTCGAGCTGCTGGTCGATGCCCTCCCGGCGGTCGCGCGCCACCAGGGCCCGCCGCTCTGGAACGGCGAGAACGCGGGAAAGTTCCGCGAGAAGTACGCGGCCAGGCCCGGCGCCGGGCCGTTCGCGGGCCCGTTCATCGAGGACGGCCGGTACGTGGTCGAGGTCCCGCGCCGCTACCGGACGGCCGGGGGCCTGCTCGGGTCGGACGAGATCCTCGGGGTCTCGCTCGGCAAGAACGTGAGGCGGGCCCTCGGGGACCGCGAGCTCCTGGCCGGCCGGGACTGCTGGTCCGCGGAGTTCGCGCCGTTCCTCGGGGCCTTTCTCGACCCGGCCTCGCCGCTCGTCCGGCTCGAGCGCGGCTAGCGACTATAGGCCCGCCAGCCACCGCGTCAGGGGCGACCAGCGGACGAACCGGGAGGCCGGCGGGGTCAGCCCCGTCGCCGTCCCGGTGCCGATGGCGGTCCGCGTGCCCGTCGGTTCGGCGACCGTGCGGCCCGCGCCGCCGGAGATCCCGGTCGGCGGGTTCAGCGGGACCGCGCCGACGACGTACCGGCGCGCGCCGAAGCGGGAGGCCGTCGGCACGGCGGTCACTTCGGCCACGGGCGCCGTCGTAAACGGGCCGGCGTCCAGGGACGCGGTGTAGATGTCCCGGTTGCCGTTCCGGTCCGTCTCCCAGACGACCCTGGTCCCGTCGATCTCGGGGTCCTGGTCGGCGACATCGACCCCGTTCGCGGTGACCTGCGTGCCCGTCCCGAAGTTCATGCTGTAGACCCAGATCTCGGACCCGGTCCCGTCGGCCTCGAGCGCGACCCGGGCGCCGTCGATCCGCTGGCTCAGGTGGCTTCCCGCGCCCACGTCGATGGCCCGGGGCAGACCGCCCGTGATCGCGTGGCTGTAAGCCCTCCGGCTCCCCGGCTTCCCAGCGAGGTAGGTCACCGCGCCGCCCCCGAGGTCCGGGCTCGAGGGGCGGCCCGCCGGGGCGATACGGTAGGTCGAGAGCGAGGCGTAGTCGTAGACGACGAGGGACGTCTCGCCGTCCGTCCCCTCGGAGACCCAGACCACCTGGTTGCCGTCGACCGAGGGGGAGTGCTGGTCCCCGGCCGAGGTCATCCGGGTCTCGATTCCCGTTTCGAGGTCGCGGTGATAGACGTCCCAATCGCTCTCCCGGCGGTCCTGCCAGACGACCCGGTTGCCGGAGATCCTCGGGCGGGACCGCTCGCCCGGAGCGGCCGCGAGCGTCGTGGTCGCCGCCGTGCCGACCTCGTAGAGCAGGATGGTGCCGGCCCCCGACTGGTAGACGATCCGGCCCCTGTCGATGTCGGGGTTCGTCTCGTCCGTGCCCGAGGAACTGACCTGCGTCTCGATCCCCGTCTCCAGGTCCTTCATGTAGATGTCCCAGTTGCCGTTCCGGGAGTCCTCCCAGGCCACGACGTTCCCCGAGACAACGGCGTTCCTCTGGTCGGCGGGGTCGGTGCAGACCGTCGTCTCCGCCCCGGCACAGACCGCGAGGGCGGCCGCCAGGATGACCAGGGCCGCGAATCGATGGACGTTCATCACCCTTCTTCACGTATGGCTTGATAATAACGATTTCGTTGTTCTCAGCGCGGCAGCCGTCACCAGGCCGTCAGGAGGCGGTGCTCGTGACCCCGATGGACGCGGGGCCGGGAACCCATGGGAGGTCAGAGACGAGCGCGGGGTGTCGGGCTTCACTGCCAGGCAGGGGCCCAGCTCCTGGGAAACCAGCGGATCTTCGACTGGCTCGACGAGGAACTGGCGCGGGGTGGGGAGGGCAGGTACGGCCCTCCTTCGGGACCGAGCGGGCGTCCGTCTCCGACCTCACGGTGCCACGCACCCGGCGAAAGAGATGATATATGAGAGGCGAGACCTACAGTCAGCGATGGCCCCCCCGTTCCGGGTTCTCTACGTCGACGACGAACCCGATCTGCTCGAGATCGGGAAACTCTTTCTCGAGCGGGCCGGCCCCTTCTCGGTGGAGACCTGCGACTCGGCCGAACGCGCGCTCGACCTCCTCGCCGCCGAGCCGTTCGCGGCGGTCGTCTCGGACTACCAGATGCCCCGGATGGACGGCATCCAGCTCCTCGTGCTTGTCCGCGAGCGGTACGGGCCGCTCCCCTTCATCCTCTTCACGGGCCGGGGGCGGGAGGAGGTCGTCATCCGGGCGATCAACGAGGGTGCGGACTTCTACGTCCAGAAGGGCGGGGACCCGGGGGCCCAGTTCGCCGAGCTCGCCCACCAGACGCGGGTCGCGATCGAACGGCGGGCGACCGAGCGGGCGCTCGAGGAGAGCGAGCTGCGGTTCCGCGCCCTGATCCAGAACTCCTCGGACATCGTCCGCATCATCGACCGAAACGGGAGGATCGTGTACGAGTCGGACTCGGGCGCACGCATCCTCGGGCACCCTCCCGGGCACACGCTCGGCAGAAGCCCCTTCGAGTTCGTCCACCCCGACGACCGCCAGACCGTCCGCGAGGCCCTCGGGGAGGTCTATGCCGGAACGAACCCGGGCACCCCGACCGGGTTCCGGGTCCGGCACGCCGACGGGAGCTGGGTCGCGGTCGAGACGGTGGCCGTGAACCTGATCGGGGTGCCGGGCGTGGACGGCGTCGTGACGACCACCTGGCCGGTCGAGGCCCGCAGGCAGGCGGAGGAGGCCCTCCTCCTGAGCGAGCGGCGGTTCAGGCGCGCCGAGGAGATCGCCGGGATCGGGCACTGGGAGTACCACCTCGAGACCGATACCATCCTCGCCTCGCAGGGGGCGCAGGCCCTCTACGGCGTGCACGGCGACGAGTGGCCGCTGGCCATGGTCCAGACCGTCCCCCTCCCCGAGTTCCGCCCCCTGCTCGACCGGTCGCTCCGGGAACTCGTGGAACTCGGACGGCCGTACGAGGTGGAGTACGCCATCCGGCGCGTCGACGACGGGCGACGGCGAGAGCTCCGCTCGGTCGCCAGGTACGACGCGGACCGCCGGACCGTCTTCGGCATCCTCCACGACATCACCGGGCAGCGGTGCGCCGAGGACGCCCTCAGGCAGAGCGAGGAGCACTACCGCACGCTCGCCGAGGACATGCCTGTCGTGCTCTGCACGTTCCTGCCGGACGGCACGCTCACCTACGTCAACGCGGCCCTGGCCGACCGGACCGGGGAACCCCCGGAGGCGGTTGTGGGACGGTCGTTCTTCGACATGATCTCCGAGGACGACCGCAGGATCGTGAAGGCGGCCCTTGCCGGGCTCTCCCCCGACCGGCCGGTCGAGACCCACGAGCAGATGCACCGCGCCCCCGGCGGCGCGACCCGCTGGGAGCAGTGGACGAACCGGGCCTTCTTCGGCCCGGATGGAAAGATCGTCCGGCTCCAGGCGGTGGGGCTCGACATCACCGGTCTTCGCGAGGCCGAGGCGGCTCTCTGTCGGGCGAACCGGGCGCTGACGCTCCTCTCGGGGATCACGCGCCACGACATCGACAACCAGCTCGCCGTGCTGCGGGGGTACCTCTCCCTCGCCCGTTCGGAGGCGGGAACCCCCTCGACCGCCGAGTACCTGGAGCGGAGCATGGCGGCTGCGGAAAAGATCGCCTCCGTGATCCGGTTCACCAGCGGGTGGGAGGGGATCGGCGCCCGTCCCCCGGCGTGGCTGGACGCGTGGGGCATGGTCGAGGAGGCGGCGCAGGAGATGTCCGCCGGCACCGCGCTGGTGCAGAACGACCTGCCGGGCGGGCTCTGCATCTTCGCGGACGCGGTCTGCTCCCGGGTCGTGGCAGGCCTGATCGAGAACGCGGTCGGCCACGGCGGGACGGTCACGAGGATCCGGTTCTCGGCCGCGGAGAGCGGGGACGGCGGGCTCGTGATCGCCTGCGAGGACGACGGCGCGGGCGTCCCGGCGGACGCGAAGGAGCGGATCTTCGAGCGGGGCTTCGGGACGAACTCCGGGCTCGGGCTCTACCTGGCCCGGGAGGCGCTCGGGCTGACCGGGATCGCGATCGCCGAGACCGGCACCCCAGGGGCGGGCGCCCGGTTCGAGCTGACNNGCGCTCCTCCCCGGGCTGCTGACCGGTCATGGGAGACCCGGGCCGTCTCCGGTCGCGTGCGCCCGCCGCAGCGTGGACAGTCGGGCGGCCCGGGCCCCGCAGGTGCGGCTGTACCCAGCGCCCGTGGAGGTGGTGTTGCGCGGGGAGATGAAAAAGGAGCGCCGCTCCTGTCGGCGCACCCGGCGCGGCCCTAGAACCGGACCCGCTCCTGCTCGCGCTCGTGCATGTTCACGGCCATGGTCCAGAACCAGGCGGCGCCGTGGGCCACGCGGAAGATCGCGAGGCGGACGTCGCCCTCGCCCGTGATCGCCCGGAGCCAGGGGCGCGCCTCGTAGAGCCGGTCGGCGAGTGCCGCGTCCTCGAGGAACTCGACCGTGCCCTCGACCCGGAGCTGCCGGCCCGCGCCCTGGCCGTCGCCGGGGTCGAAGAAGCAGAGCTCGACCTTCGGGTTCGCCTGGAGCTGCCGGTAGACGTCCTTGGTCGAGCCCGTGTGGAAGTAGAACCCGGTCTCGTCCGCGTACCACATGGCAAAGGCCCGGACGCGGGGCTGGTCGCCGTCGACCGTCGCGATGAACGCAACCGGGTTCGCGTTCGCGAACTCCGTGACGCTCGTGAGATCCATGCCTACCGATGGCCGAACCGAGATATCAGGGTTGCGGCGGGCCGTCCAGGAGACCGACGACCGGCGTCGGGGGAACCTCCGCCGGCACCCCGGCCCGTCCTGCAGGGCCGTCCGGGCATGGACGCTCCGCCGCTGGATGGGCGGTGCCCCCGGCAGCGGTTCTCTCTCCCGACCGGTCGGTCGTCCTGACAATGAAGGACGGAGGCGATGGATTATCAGGAGCGGCCGGTGCGACGACCGTGCCGGAGTCCCGAGAGCACCTCTCCACTGACAGCCCCGGACCCGTGAGAGCGGGGTCGGTGAAGACCGTCGATCAGCGAGTGGGCCGGGGGCGGATGCCCGGGCACGGCGGAGACCATCAACTCCGGCCCAACTCCCGTCGCCCGGAAGAAGGTGTAGCAGAAGGTCCCGCCTGGCCCGCCCGTTGCCCGCAGATCGGCGAGCCCCTGCTCGAATGTCGACGGGTCGACGAGCCCGAGCGCCTTGTTCTGCTCCCGGACGCCCTCGACCATGGGCACGATCGTCCTCTGCACGAACCCGTCCTGGACTCCCGGCCGGCTCTCGTCCGCATAGACCTGTCGGAGCGAGACCGTGACCCCGCCGAAGCCGGCCCCGGCGACGAGCGGGTAGAGCCGCCGGCCGATCAGGGGGTCTCCCCCGAGCGCCTGCTGTGCGGCAACGAGCGCGCCCCAGGCCGCTGCCGCCGCGTCCGTGGCCGGGTGGTAGTAGCAGGAGCCGTGGTCACCCTCGATCACGGTGATCGTCCCGCCCGGCCGGAGGAGCCGCCCCAGCGCCCCGAGCGCCCCCCCGGGGTCGGCCAGGTGCTCGAGCACGAAGCAGACGAAGACGTGGTCGAAGACCCCGTCCCTGAACGGCAGGGCTGCGATCTCGGCGCGGACCAGGTCGGCGGCGACCCCGCGGCCCCGGGCAGTCCGGAGGGAGGCGGCCGAGAGGTCGACCGAGACCAGGGTGACCTCCGGGTTCCGCTCCGCGATCTGCAGAGTCTGGGCCCCGATCCCGCACCCGGCCTCGAGCACGAGCGAGCCGGGCGCATACCGGGTGTCGTGGTGGAGGAGCTCGGCGAGCACGTCGGCCTGGTCGGCGAGCCGGACCGCCTCGTTCTCCGAGTACCCGTGGATGTAGCTCGGTTCTCCGGCCGTCACAGTACAGAAGTGTCTCCCCATGTATATATCAAGGGTATAGTGTCATTTTAACC
>DAEF01000235.1 GCA_002495225.1 Methanoregulaceae archaeon UBA288
TGATGATCCACGATATCGACATCCTGGCGCACGTCCTCTTTCCGGGAGCCCCGTTCCAGATCGCCTCGGCCGGGGACGGCGACATCTGCTCGGCCCTCTTCCGGTTCGACGGATGCCATGCGTACCTCTCGGCCAGCCGCAAGTCCTCGAAGAAGATCCGCTCCTGCTACATCGAGGAAGAGGAGCGGACGATCGAGGGGGACTTCATGGCCCAGGAGATCTACGTCCACCGCAAGCCCGGGCAGTACGCGGCCAACTCCGATCGCTATGTCCAGGAGAACATCATCGAGAAGGTGCTCGTGAACCGGGTCGAGCCGCTCCGGGTCGAGATCGCCGCGTTCCTCGCGGCGGCCGCGGGAGGACCCGCCTTTCCGGTCACGCCGGCCGAGGCCGTCGAGAACCTCCGGATTGCCGCGGCAATCGCGTCCGGCCTCTAGGTCCAGCGGACCTCGCGGCCGGTTCCCTCCTCTTTCGCACGCCTGAGCGCGATAACGGCCGCGACCGTGTCCTGCACGGGGAGCCCGACCGACTTGAAGACCGTCACCTGGTCGGAGGAGGTCCGCCCCTCGACCCCGCCGGGCACGAGCTCGCCGAGGTCCGCGTGAACGTGTCCCGCCGTGATCGCCCCCTGCGCGATCGCCCGGGTCACGTCCCCGGCCTCGCCCAGCGCGGCAGCGCGGGAGTCGACCACGAGCAGGGCGCGGGCGATGGTTTTGTGCGGGATCCCGGCCATCGGCGTCGAGACCGAGCCGACGCAGTTGATGTGGACGCCGGGCGGCAGCTCGCGGTCCGCGAAGACCGGGGTCGACGAACTGGTCGCCGTGCAGACGATGTCGGCAGAGCCGACCGCTCCGCCGGGAGTCCTCTCGATCACCACCGCGTCCGGCAGCGGTCCGCACCCGGCCAGCGCCGTCACGAACCGGGGGGTCGATGATGGGTCGCGGCCGTGGACCCGGACCATCTCGATCGTCCGTACACGGCAGACGCCCTCGACCCGGGTCCGTGCCTGGACCCCCGTCCCGAGGATGGCCAGTGCCCTGGACGAGCTGCGCGCGAGCAGGTCGGTCGCGAGCGCGCTCGCCGCGCCCGTCCGGATGGCGGCGAGGGCCCCGCCCTCGGGCAGGGCCTCGGGCCTCCCCGTCGCCGGGTCGAGGACCAGGACCGCGCCATGGGCGACGGGGCAGCCCCGCTCCGCGTTCTGCGGGCAGCTCGCTGCGACCCGCACGCCGAACGTCTCCCCCTCGGCGCCTCCGGGCCCAGATCGGGACAGCGGAGGCTTCAGCACGCCCTCCCGGGGTGACGAGGGGCAAACAGGGCGGCACCTCGACCCCACCGCTCGCAAGGGCCTCGAAGGCCTGCTTCATCCCTGCGATCGCATCCTCCATCGGGAGGGCGGCAGCCACGTCGTCCGCCGGGAGGATCCTCATGCCGTCACTGCCTCTGAGATGGACGGGGCGAGAATATACAGTATCTTTTCAGGGCGTCGGGCTTATCACCTCCCCGGGCTTATCGATCAGGGCATGAAGTGCAGGGGGATCCGGCAGGAGCTCCTCGACCTGCTGCTCGCGATCGGCGCTTCGAACGACCCGAACGAGTTCGTGGCCCTCCTCCGGGAACGGGACGGGGTGATAGAGGAGTGCGACCTCGTGCCCGGCACGGTCACGAACGAGGACTCGGCCAGCGTCCTGCTCGACATGATGCCGCTCGACATCCACAGGGCGGGTTCGGCCCACTCGCACCCGAACGGGGTGCTGGAACCCTCGGACGCGGACCTCTCGTTCTTCCCCCGCACGGGACGATACCACCTGATCATCGGCTGGCCGTACGAAGACGGCGACTGGGCCTGTTTCACCGCGGACGGCGCTCCGCACGAGCTCGAGGTTTTGCCGTGACCCGCGTCGTCGCGACCGGGACCTTCGACCTGCTCCATCCCGGCCACCTCTACTACCTCGAGGAGTCGCGCCGGCTCGGCGACGAGCTCCACGTGATCGTCGCGCGGGACGCGAACGTCCGGCACAAGCCCCGGCCGATCGTGCCGGAGGAGCAGCGGCTCGCGCTGGTGCGCGCCCTGAAACCGGTCGACTCGGCCCGCCTCGGCGACACCGAGGACATGTTCCGACCGATCGAGGAGCTCCACCCCGGGATCATCACCATCGGGTGCAACCAGCACTTCGACGAGCGCGAGCTCGAGGCGGCCCTGGAGGCCCGCGGGTGCGGGTGCCGCGTCGTCCGGATCGGCGGCTTTTCGGAGACGCCGCTCTGCTCGTCGCGCCGGATCGTGGACCGGGTCTGCGTCGAGCGGTGCGGGCCTCACTGACGCGCTTCGAGCGTCTCGACCGCCCGCCGACCGGCGGCGGCTGCCTCGACGAGCGCGGTCGGATGGCCCCGGACCCCGCCGTGCCGGTCCATCTCGTCGTACACGAGGTTCTCTTCGTACTCGAACCCGAGGCCGGAGAAGAGCGCCCGCACCACCGGGTAGGACGCGTCGAAGACGCCGGGCCAGTCCGAACCCGCGGTCGCGAGGAAGACCCCCCGGTGGCGGGCCAGGTGATCGGGCGAGTAGTCGAGCGTGTTCGTGACGAACCGCCGGGCCCAGAGGTACTGGGCCCGGTCGATCAGCCCCTTGAGTTCGGCCGTGACGCCCATGCTGTAGATCGGCGACGCAACTGCTAGCACGTCCGCTTCGGCCATCCGTTCGAGCAGGGAAACCGCGTCGTCCTTCACCACGCAGATCCCGGTCCGGTGGCAGAGGTTGCAGCCCCGGCAGGGCGTATACGCAAAGGTCGAGAGGACCACCTTCTCGACCTCTGCACCGGCCCCGCGTGCACCCTCCAGGAACGCGTCGAGCAGGGTCTCGGTGTTCCCGTGCCGGTGGGGGCTGCCCGAGACGCCGATCACCCGGATCATGACCCGATCCGCTCGCGAAGGGTCGCGATCGCCTCCCGCCCGAGCGCGACAGCGTCGGCCCGGGCCGAGGGGTGGCGCCGGACGGCCCCCGACTCGTCGACGCTGTTGACGAGCAAATAGCGCATGTCCCGGTCCCGGACCCCGGAGACGTGGAAGAAGCACTTGACCGAGGGGAGGGCCGCCTCGAAGACGTGATCCCAGGGCTGGCCCGCCGTGCCGAGATAGAGTCCGAGTCGTTTCCCCTTCCGCTCCTCGGGGATGACGGGCCACCCGAGCACGTACTTTCTCGAGCGGTAGACCTGCGCCCGGTCGACGAGCGCCTTCGCCTGGGCCGCGAGGCCCATGCAGTAGATCGGGGCCGCGAGCACGACGCAGTCGGCCTCGAGGATGCGGTCGTAGAGCGGGATCATCCCGTCCTTCTGGACGCAGTTCCCGGTACGTTCACAGGTGTTGCAGCCCCGGCAGGGCCGGATGTCGGCCTCGACGAGCACGACCTTCTCGACAGAGACGCCGGGCTCGGACGCCATCGCTTCGAGAACCCAGTCGAGGAGTGTCTCGGAGTTGCCGTGCCGGCGCGGTGAACCCGCGAACCCGAGGACGGTGATCGGCATGTACCCCCGTGTTGGCACGGCGGCTATAAAAAAGGTTCAGAGGTTCTTAAAGCAGAGATACCAGTCCTTGCACTCGTACCCCGCCTTATCCCGCTCCGCCATCTCGGCGGCCGTCTTCGGGGCCGGGACGACGACCTTGTCGCCGGGCTGCCAGTTCGCCGGGGTGGCGACGCCGTGGGCGTCCGTGGTCTGGAAGGCCTTGATGAGCCGGACGATCTCCGGCATGTACCGCCCGTTCGAGAGCGGGTAGTAGAGCATGCCGCGGAGGATGCCCTTGTCGTCGATGAAGAAGACGGCGCGGACGGCCGCAGTCGAGGACTGGCCCGGCTGGATCATCCCGTAGACCTTCGCGACCTTCATCTCGAGGTCGGCGATGATCGGGAACGGGATCTCGACGCCCATCTTCTCCTTGATCGCCCGGACCCAGGCCAGGTGGGCCGAGACCGAGTCGACCGAGAGTCCGAGCAGTTCGACGTTCATGCTCTTCAGCTCGTCGGCGATCTCGGCGAACGCCATGAACTCGGTCGTGCAGACCGGCGTGAAGTCGGCCGGGTGCGAGAACATCACGACCCAGCGGCCGCGGTAGTCTGAGAGCTTCAGGGGGCCGTGGGTCGACTCGGCCTGGAAGTCGGGGGCGGGCTCGCCCAGCCCGGGAAGCGAGGGGGCGGGTGGTGCTCCGGCAAAGGGATCACTGGTTCCGATACACATCAGTTCATCACATCTGGAAAAGGGGGTTATTTGCTGTAGATCTCTTCGGCCGCGGTCCTGCCATAGACGTACGCCGGCATCCCGGAGAGCAGGAACGTGACACGGAGCGCCTCCTCGATCTCGGCGAGCGAGATCCCGAGGTGGGGCGCGCCAGCGATCTGCGCCCGGACCGCGTGCGGGTCGCGCAGCGCGGCCGCGATGGCGACCGCGATCAACTTCTTCTCTTTTCGCGTCAGGCAACCGTCGTCCCAGACCAGCTGGTCCAGGCCCATGACAGACTTGAAGAGCTCCGGATTGATTTTTTCAAGGTCCTGGAAGATCTTGGGGACCTTGCCGATCTTCTCCGCGAGGGAGTCGAACTGTTCTTGAGTCATCGCATTCACACCTTGAGTTCCATCGGTTCGCCGCAGCAGACGAGCTCGCCGCCGCCGGCCTCTTTCACCTCGACAACGTTGCCGCAGATGTTACAGACGTAGACCTCGCCTGCTTTCGATACGTTTACCATGCTGATGCTGCCTCTTCTCTGGTTTCCATCCGTTTCGGGTTCGACTGGCGACCGCTGTCCGGCCGCTCAGCGCTTCGGCGGATTTCTCGCGTCCTCGGGGGTCTTGACGTCGGGACGGATGTGGGTCATGGGGAAGCACTGGTACTCCTCGCAGGAGCACTTCGGGCACTTCCGCAGGTCCTGTTCGACCGCGGAGAGTTCCTCCTCGTAGCCACAGTCGAGACAGACGTACTTGCCGGGGCCGACCTTCTCGCCGGCCTTCTTCTCAACAACTTCTGTCAGAATACTCACCTGATGTCCCTTGCACACCGGAGGTATTTATCGATGATCATGGTACCATTGCCATGAAAGCAGGCCGGAGCGGCCGTGGAACGCGGTATGTCCCATTATGTTTGGTGGCGGACGAACTCTGGGACCCGGCCCCATGTCCTCGCGAAATCGGGCGCACCCGTCGGGGCCACATTTTTTTAGAAGCACGGCCAACCCCATGCCCATGCCGCTGATCCTTGGACTGCTCGGCTCGCCGCTCCCGCGGGGCAACACGGCCCTGCTCCTCGAACGGGCGCTCGCCG
Source organism: Methanoregulaceae archaeon UBA288 (assembly GCA_002495225.1). Lineage (GTDB taxonomy): Archaea > Halobacteriota > Methanomicrobia > Methanomicrobiales > Methanospirillaceae > UBA288. The sequence goes on from DAEF01000235.1 coordinate 5,304, forward strand.
GCGCGGCGGACACGGGGTGCACGGTCGAGCGTGTGAACGTGCCGCTGCTGACCTTCGAGCCGTGCATGGAGATCCTCCACTGCATGAACGCCCCCGAGTGCGCCCAGATCGACGATATGACCCCCTATTACGAGAGGGTGGCCGAGGCCGACGGGATCGTGATCGCAACGCCGGTCATGACCATGGGCGTCCCGGGCAAGCTGAAGGGGTTCATCGACCGGTTCCAGGTCTTCTACTGGGCCAAGTACGGCAGGAACGAGCCCCTGGTCCCGATAGAGCGGAAAAAGCAGCGGCACGGGCTTCTGCTTTCGATCTCGGGCCTCTCCCTGGACCGCACCCCGAATGTCTTCGACGGAGTCCGGGCCACGACGACGGCCTTCTTCGATATCATCGACGTGACGCCCGGAGAGGAGCTCCTCGTCGACGACATGGACGGCAAGCGCGACCTCGCCCGGTTCCCCGCGCTGCTCGAGGAGGCGTACGCGATGGGGCGGCGGGTGGGCGAGCGTGCCTGCGGCGGTTCGGGGGAGACCGGGACGGTATCCGGATAGGGGGCGTCTCCCCCCCTCTGCATCAGAGGATGCCAGCCTGCTTGAGCGAGCGGTGCCCCTTCTTCGAGATGATCAGATGGTCCAGGACCTGGATACCGAGGAGCTCGCCGGCCTCCGTGAGCTGCCGGGTGATCGCGAGGTCCGGGGCCGAGGGCTCGAGTGAGCCCGACGGGTGGTTGTGGACGAAGACGACGGCCGCGGCCCGGTCTGTGATCGCGTCGGCGAAGGCCTCGCGCGGGTGGACCTGGCTCGCGTTCAGCAGGCCGACCGTGAGGGTTCGGGCACGGATGACCTCGCCCGCTCCGTTCAGGGTGATCGCCATGAAGTGCTCCTGCTGACGGTGCCGTATCGCCTCGACGTCAGGCAGGCAGAGCACCTCCTCGGGGTTGGTCACGCGGAGACCCTCGTTCAGGTCCCCGAACCGGCGGGCAATCTCGAAGGCGGCAAGGAGCTGGCAGGCCTTGGCCTTTCCGACCCCCGGGACGGCCGTGAGGTTCTCGATCGTGACGTCCTGCTTCCGTTCGTCGAAGACGTCCTCGATCTCGCCGGAGACGGCGAGCACGTCCCGCCCCCGGGTACCCCGGCCGATGATCACGGCGATCAGTTCGCGGGTCCTGAGCGCCTTCGCTCCCTTCTTGATCAGTTTCTCACGCGGCCGGTCCCTCTCCGGGATCTCGGCCATGCGTCGCGCCGCCACGATCACACAATGTGCGCGGCCCCGACTTCAACGTTCTTTTTCGTCCCTGGTTCGTAATTCGACGAAATAAGAAAGTATAAGTCTCGCCCCGCTCCATCTGTGTCCATGTCGACCATGGACAATGTCGGAGCCGCGTTCGCGGGCGAGTCCCAGGCCAACCGGAAGTACCTCGCGTTCTCGGAGAAGGCCACGCAGGAGGGCTTCCCGGCCGTCGCAAAGCTCTTCCGCGCCGCATCCGATGCCGAGGCGATCCACGCCCGGACTCTTCTCGGCGTGATGGGCGCGTCGAAGTCGACGGCCGAGAACCTCGCCGGTTCCGTGGCGGGCGAGACCCACGAGTTCACCGAGATGTACCCCGCGTTCATCGCGGAGGCCGAGCGCGAGGGCCAGAAGGCCGCGATCACGCCGTTCACGTACGCGATGAAGGCCGAGGAGGTCCACGCCGGGCTTCTACGCGAAGGCGGCCGAGGCCGTGAAGGCCGGCAAGGATCTCGAGGCGAAAAAGGTACTCCTCTGCCCCGTCTGCGGAAACGTCGCGCTCGACGAGGCGCCCGAGCGGTGCCCGATCTGCAGCGTTCCCGGCCCCCGGTGGCGTGAGATCACGATGTAAAAACGCCCGTTCCCAGTCAGCTTTTGAACGCTGGCTCCTCGTTGGTACCCGGGCGCGTCCGGACCGGACACGGGGAAAAATATCGCGGGTGGGGGGAACAGCGGTCCACCGCTCCCGGCCCGTCCTCTCACTTCTTTTCGTCGCTGTAGATACAGGACTGGATGTCCTGTCCGAGCAGCCCGATCGCGTCCGCCCGGCATCGCCGGCAGTGGCGCATCTGCTTGATGTACGGCGCGCACCGGTCCTGCATCTCGCGCTTCTGGGCCGGCGTCGGGGGGACGATGTCCTTGAACTTGTACTGCGGGATCACCGGGATCAGGTTGAACGTGTAGGCGCCGAGCTTCCCTGCCACCTCGGCGATCTTTTCGATCTGGTCGTCGTTGACGCCGGGGACCCAGACCGTGTTGACCTTGACGACCATGTGCCGCTTGACCGCCTCCTCGATCCCCTTGAGCTGGTTTTCGATCATGATCTTCGCGGCCTCGATCCCCGTGTAGCGCTTCCCGTGATAGTTGACAAACTCGTAGATCTTCGCCCCGACCTCGGGGTCGACCGCGTTCATCGTAACCGTGATGTTCCCGACGCCGAGCTCGTGGAGCTCGTCGATCCGCTCGGGCAGCATCAGCCCGTTCGTCGAGAGGCACTTGATCGTGTTCGGGAAGTGCTCCTTTACCAGGCGGAGCGCCTCGAACGTCTGCTCGTTCGCGAGCGGTTCGCCGGGGCCCGCGATCCCGAGCACCTTGATGTACTGGTGCTCGTCGAGTACCTTCTTCACCAGGTCGACCACCTCGTCGGGGGTCACGACACGGCTCGTGACGCCGGGGCGGCTCTCGTTGACGCAGTCGTATCTCCGGTCGCAGTAGTTGCACTGGATGTTGCACTTCGGGGCGATGGGCAGGTGCATCCTGCCGAAGACATGGCAGGCCTTCTCGGAGAAGCACGGGTGCTCGCGTACACGCCGGAGGCTCGAGGGGTCGAACGGCACCTCCTGGCCGTCGACGGTTGCAGTGGGATATTCTTCGGTCATTGCGATTCAGATAGGAACTCTACCCGAGGATCTATAAATTACTCCCGATTGCGGCGGAACCGGAGATCCATCGCGCGGGCGAACGCAACCGCTGCCTCCTCCGTTCGTCCGAGTGCCGTGAGCGCATTCGAGCGAGCCAGGTACGGGGCCGGGCGATCAGGTGCAGCCTGTACGGCGCGGTCGTACGCGGCGAGCGCCTCGTCGTAGCGTGCGAGCGCGTAGAACGCGTTGCCCCGTCCGAGCAGGGCCTCGGCCGAGTCAGGTTCAACATCGAGCGCACGGTCGAACGCCTCGATCGCGGCCGCGTACTTGCTGCGGCGCGTCCAGGTCATCCCGCGCTGGACCCACCAGCCGGCGTCGCCGTCACCGGCCGGGCGGTCGGTCGTGGTATCTGTGGGCATGGATTCGGCAAGGCTGCATGCACGTTTATACCTGCCTGTCCCCGGCCCGGATGACGAGCCACTGGTCGGGCCCGGCCCGCCGGAACGGCACGAAGAGATAGCGCTCCACAGAACGGCGACCGTGAAGCCGGACCTCGATACGGTCCGCCGTCCACTCGACCACGTCGTACTCGCCGCTGTCGTGCACGGCCACCTCGCCCGCGCCGTACTCGCCCTCGGGGNNCGCTCCTTGATGAGCAGCCAGCTTTCCTGGCGTTCGCCGGGGCGGGCCTTCAGGCGCACGAGCACCCACACTCCGCGCAGCTTCTCGCCGGAGAGCGCGAACTTGAGGTCGCCTTTCGCGAGCCCCTCGTGCGGATCGCCGAGAGGTTCCCACGTGCCGCGGTCCCAGACGATCACGCTGCCCGCGCCGTACTCGCCCTCGGGGATGGTCCCCGCGAAGTCGATGTAGTCGAGCGGGTGGTCAGGCGTCCGGATGGCGAGCCGCTTCTCGCCCGCCCTCTCGGGCAGTCCCTTCGGCACGGCCCACGAGGCGAGGACGCCGTCGCGCTCGAGCCGGACGTCGAAATGGTGCGTCCGGGCCCGGTGATCGTGGACGACGAACCGGGGCATGAAAAAGAGTTACTCGATCGGGATCCGCTCGCCGCGCTCGACCGTGCTCTTCTTGAGCCGCAGTTCCAGGACGCCGTTCTTGAACGAGGACCCGGCACCCTCGGCCGTCACCTCGTGCGGCAGCGGGACCACGCGAGTCATGTACCCGAAAGCCCGCTCCTGGCGGACGATCTGGCCGGCATCGCCCGTCTCCGAGCGCTCGAAACGGCGCTCACTCGAGATCTCGAGTTCCGTCGGGTTGAGCAGGCGAACCGTGATGTTCTCGCGCTCGACCCCGGGCAGGTCCGCGACCACGAGCACCTCGTCATCGTCCTCGCGCACGTCGACCCGGAACTCGCCGCGAACCGCCGGCAGCATCCGGTCCCCCACGCCGCCGGGCCCGAGGCCCCCGGCGGGAAGATACTCGCCAGAGCCCTGCATCATCCTGCGGAGCCGGCCTTCCATCTGTCCCATCATCTCGTCGAACTGCCGCCCGATGTATTCGAAGGGGTTGTCTTTGTTCACCATTGTCACCTCTCCTGATCTGTCGCGTCCGACCGCGACTAACCTAGGGTGAGTAGTATCATATATTAAATTTTTGTCAAGACAACACCTATTTACCCCCTCCGGGCCGATCATTCTGTCGGCTCATGATCACGCTTGCGCTCGCCGGAAAACCGAACTGCGGCAAATCCACCTTCTTCAAGGCCGCGACACTCGCCGACGCCGAGATCGCGAACTACCCGTTCACCACCATCGACGCGAACCACGGGGTGGCCTACGTCCGCACCTCCTGCCCGTGCACGGCCCTCGCGCTCCCTGGAGGCGCCGCGAGCTGCGGCCACTGCACGGACGGCGTCCGGTTCATCCCCATCAACCTGATCGACGTGGCCGGGCTCGTCCCCGAGGCGCATACCGGTCGAGGCCTCGGCAACCAGTTCCTCGACCACCTGCGCCAGGCCGACGCGATCATCCATGTCGTGGACGGGTCGGGCGCGACCGACGCTGAGGGCAACCCGGTCGGTGTCGGCGAGCACGACCCCGAGAGCGACATCGCGTTTCTGCCGCAGGAGATGACGATGTGGGTCCACGGGATCCTGGCCAAGCACTGGGCCCGGCTTTTGCGCCAGGCGCAGGCGAAGTCCTTCGTGCTCCACGCCGCGGTGGCAGAGGTGCTCGCGGGGCTCGCGATCACGAACGAGGACGTCGCGGCCGCGGTGCGGGAGACCGGGGTCGACCTCCTCCACGCCGACGAGGCCGGGGTGATCGAGTTCTGCGGCGCCCTGCTCCGGCGGTCGAAGCCGATGATCGCGGTCGCGAACAAGGCCGACCAGACCCCCGACGCCCTCCTCGAACGCCTCCGGGAGCACGGCGTCCCGCCGGCGACGGCCGCGGGCGAGCTCGCGCTCCGGAACGCGGCGAAGGCCGGCCTGGTCACGTACCTGCCCGGGGACCCGTCGTTCACGGTCACGGACCGGGGCGGGCTCTCGAAGGCGCAGGCGGCCGGGCTCGACGCCCTCGCGACGGTGATGGCCCGGCTCGGCGGCACCGGGGTCCAGCCCGCCCTGAACCGGGCCGTCTTCGACCTCCTCGGCATGATCGTGGTCTACCCTGTCGAGGACGAGACGCACTTCGCGGACGGGCGCGGGCGCATCCTCCCGGACGCGTTCCTGCTCCGCGAGGGCTCGACCCCGCGCGAGCTCGCGTTCGCGGTCCACACCGAGATCGGAGAGGGCTTCCTCTACGCGATCGACGCCCGGACGCACATGCGGATCAAGGACACCCAGCAGCTCAGGGACGGCGACATCATCCGGATCGTCTCGGCCGCAAAATAAGCAATGCGGAATATAGTTATATCAGGAAGGATCAATAATCCCAAGACATGGGCGGCGAGATCTACCAGGCGCAGATCGTCCGGAACTTCTTCGAGATCATCACGGGCACGGACCGGAACATCACCCGGATCTCGATGTGCGTGATCGCCGTCGCCAAGCTCCGGAACGAAGCCCCGGAGCGTCTCACCTTTCTTCTCGACCAGGTCAGGAAGTCCCGGCAGAACCGGGAGCTCTCCATCGACATCCTGGACTATATGTGCGATGTCGCGTACGCCCTGGATTCGAACGCGGTCCAGACCGCGTTCGGCGTGCGGGAGCTCGCCTCGATCAACCAGGAGTTCAACGGGATCAGCCTGGACTCGCTCTAGGGCGTATCACTCGGCCGGGAGGCAGGCACGGTCGTCGCCGTCTCCCGACGAGCGGCGGGCCGAGTGCTGGAGCCAGAGCCCGAGCGCCAGGGAGACGCCGGCCGCGATCGCGAGCACCACGAAGTACTGGAGCCCGGCCTCGGCGAGGATCGGGAACTCGGGGGCCCGGTTGACCGCGAGCACGTAGATCGCGGCGCCGTAGACGAAGAGCCCGGCCGCGAGCGCCAGGAACGGCAGGAGGAGGACGCGCCATACCTCGCCGCGTTCCCCGAGCCAGACGTCGATCAGCCGCCCCGCGGAGGAGGCGATCCCGGCCGTCACCCACCAGGGCACGGCCCCGTACGCGAACGCGAGGACCATGAAGAGCCCGTTCGCCTGGTCGCCGCCCATGTAGTGGACGATCATGGTGGTGATGCCGTTTATCGCGCCGATGATAATCAGCAGCACGGCCGCGAGGTTCGTGACCAGCGTGAACCGCCCGTGCGAGAGAGAACTGGCCAGCGCCCGGTACGACGAGCCGAAGATGTCGTCGTACCCGAGGCCGCGGGAGAGGAGGTAGACCCCGATCACGCCGATCACCACGATCGTTGCCCCCTCCGGGTACCCGAGCAGGTAGGCGATGGCGAAGAGGAGCATGGCGAGCCCGACCGGGACCAGGAGCGGCCGCGAGATCTTCGGGTCGTCGAGGAGCTTCT